>JAEZFR010000352.1 GCA_023417285.1 Bacillota bacterium | reverse complement strand
ACTAAGTATATGGGATATGCTCCTGTACAAGGTACAAATTGGTCACTTGCTATAACAGCGCCAAAATCTGTATCAATGGCCGGGATAAAAATGTTGCTATTTATTATTGCTAACATTTCGATTGCATTTATATTAATAAGCTTGGTAATTACATATATAATTGCAAGAAATTTTTGCAAACCAATTAAGGCTGCTTCGGAGCATCTAAAAATTATAGCTGAAGGAGACTTTTCAAAGGAGATACCGCAGCAATATATGAAAAATATAGATGAAGTGGGTGTATTGGCTAAATCTATAGATGCTATGCAAAAATCCTTAAGAAAAGTAGTTAGAGAAGTTATTGAGCAATCATCGGTTGTCAGTAAAATGCTTACAAATATTAATACAGAGGTGGAAGAACTCAATAAAAACATACAAGAAATATCCGCTACTACTGAACAGCTTTCAGCAGGAACAGAAGAGACCGCTGCTTCCACACAAGAGATGAACGCGACTGCTGAAGAGATAGCAGCTGCTATAGAATCTATGGCTTCAAAGGCACAAGAAGGAGCAATTACCGTAAATAGTGTAAGCGACATGTCGGAAAAGATGAAGGAAAATGCTCTTTTATCAAAGACGAGTGCTATGGAAATTTACATAAGAAATAAAGAGGATTTGCAGAATGCAATTGAACAATCAAAGGCAGTTAATCAGATAAGTATTCTTTCAAAAGCTATACTTGACATAACCTCTCAAACAAATTTACTAGCACTAAACGCTTCAATTGAGGCAGCACGGGCAGGTGAGGCAGGGAAGGGATTTGCTGTGGTAGCTGATGAGATAAGAAAGCTGGCTGAAGACTCAAAAACAACAATATCAAGTATACAACAGATAGCAAGTATTATTTTGGAGGCAGTACAGGCATTATCTACTAGCTCAGCAGAAATTATGGACTTCATTGATACAAAGGTTATGAATGATTATGACTACTTAGTCAGTTCAAGTGATGAGTACAATAGAAGTGCGTACAATATAAGCAATATTGTAAATAACTTCAGCTTAACAGCAGAGGAGTTGCTTGCCTCCATACATAATATTGTCAATGCAGTTGATGCAATAGCAATTTCCGCAAATGAAGGGGCACAGGGGACATCAGATATTGCAGATAGCGTTGCATCTATTGCCCAAATGTCCAATGCAGTAATAGAAAATTCTGATTTGGCAAAGATAAAGTCCAACATGCTTATAGAACTTGTTTCAAAATTTAGGGTTTAAATAAGGCTAAGAAAAGGTTAGAGTATTATTTATAAAGGCATAATGAAAAATAAGTAGGAATAACAGAACTGCCTCCGATAGGTCTGATGTACAAAGTCAAACTCATTGGGGGCAGTTAACTTTTTGTATTGAATTGTATTGATACTATTTTTTTATATTGTATTGTGCTTTCTATGATGCATTTTCTCTTTAGATGAATTTAGACGTAATGCTAAGGGCGAAAGGTCTCAGTGCATTCTTACTGACCCTGAACATAGAAAGGTATTAGATATTCTTCTCAATAGAAGAATTGAGGATATAACTCAATATTTCTCAAATGGTTATACAGAAGGAGTGTATAACAAAATCAAAGTACTTAAAAGAAATGCCTTCGGAGTTAAAAACTTTGAAAGATTTAGAAAAACCTACATGTAATGGCTTAGTATTAATGAAAACTGGCAGACTACCTTTCGATAATCTGCCAGAAAATATATCAATATTTTATTTTACTAGAGTCTCATCTCAACATTTGACATAGAGCCAAATTAGTTTACAAAACAGAAAGAGATGATGCCTTTTAGCATCATCTCTTTTTTTGTTTATTATCTAATTATTACTGCTTCTGTGAAAGAATATTAACGAACATACGGTAAGCACCTGGTGCCATAGCCTGCTGGAGCTGACGATACCAAACTATTGAAGTATAAGTGTAAACACCCTTACCATAGTTAGTTGTCAACCACTGTCCGTCTTGTACTATATCAGAGCCCTTATCAATTGCTGAAACGAGCTTAGTGTACTTTGGATCTGCTTCTGAAATGTTATAGATACTACGTTCCTGTACCCAACCATCCCAGTCAGATTCAACTATCTTGTTTGGAGTGCTAAATACCTTGTTCTTTGGATCAAGTATAGTCATCTTAGCATCTTCTTCAACTACACGCCATGTAAGAGTAGGTGAACCTATCTTTAATGGATATGGAGCGAAGCTAGGTTGCCATTTATCTGCTGCACTATTCTGGCTGTAGTTAACAACGAGGTTACCACCTTTTTCTACGAAGTCGAGTAATCTGTTGTTTGCAGTAATGAGTGCTTCGCTATCTCTGTAAGCACGAATTCCAAGCACGATTGTATCGAACTTCGAAAGGTCTCCATACATTACGTCATTGTCACCGATAACTGTTACATCCATACCGATTTGCTCTAAGTACTTGTAAACTTCATCTTTACCTGAATCAAAGTATCCAACCTTGAGACCTTCAGGTAATATTACATTTGCAGACTGAACTGTAACAGCTGCATCATATAGGTAGTAAGTAGTTCCGATATGGTCATAGCTGATAACCTGTACTGTTTGATCGCTTACCATATTTGCACTTGTAGCCTTAGCCTTTATAGAATATTGCTTTTCATCCTTTATGTTTGCTGGTGGAGTAATTGTAAAGTTAGCAGTCTTATTCTGATTGTTACCAGTAAACTCAAGAGTTACTTGTTTTGGTTCAACTGTCCATCCTGATGGAGCATCTAATGTTACAGTTGTTGAAGTCTTGCCAGTAACATATGACTTAACACCAACAGTTACAGGGATTGTTGAATTAGCAACAGTAGTATTGAGTACATAGTTTTCTGGTGATAACTGTAATGAGTATTCAGGCATTACAGCAAATAATTTAGTTGGTTCTATAGTTGTCTTTGAAGTAACTCCATCAACCTTATAGCTAACAGTTGCAGTCATTGGAATTTCTGCGTATGGGTGGTATAAGTCTGCATCCTTAGGTATTGAAACTTCGTATTCAAACTTTATAGCTTTGTTATAATCAATTTTTGAAGCGGTTGTTACCTTTGGTGCTGTAACTGTCCAGCCTTCTGGAGTGTTAAGCTTAACGCTGAGGTTCTTAAGATCGCTCTTTCCACCATTGTACAATTGAACAGTAACCTTTGTGCTCTGTCCTCTTGCTACTTCATATGAAGCAGGAGTAATAGTTGCGATAAGGCTTGAGCTCTGTGCACTTAATTCATAGAGCTGATTTAGCTTTGTATTAAGTCTGAAAGTTAAATCGTACTTATCTTCTTCAGATAATTTTGATTTCTTTACAGTATCAAGTCCCTTAGTGACATTAGCTATCATATCATGAGTAGCAATTGTTACCTTAGCATTATTAGGATATGCAGCAACTATCTTATCAGCATCATCCTGAAGAGAATTAAATAATCTGTAAATTGCCTTATTCTTAACATATTTTGCAGCAATATCAGTGTATGTCATTTCAATACCATCAAACATATCTTCTTCTTTATCAGTTAATTTCTTATCCAAAGAAGTTTCTATTAGCTTGTGGTATGAAGCAGCAGTTGCACTTACATCAGTTACTCTACCCATACTCTGTGAAATATGGAAGTAACGTGAATTCTGTCCAAACTGTTCATAGGTTAAACCAAGAATTTCATTATACATGGTATAATCCATTTTTGCAGTGTGGTTGTCAGCTGTACCAGTATCATAGAGCTTCTTTGCCTGATAAGGACGTAAGCCAGCTTTAATCTGATCTGGATATGCGTTTGGATCAGCAGCTCTCTTGAATGCTTCAGCTGTGATTATATTAGTTGCCTGGTGCTGACCATGTTCAGTAATAACATTGTTTGCAGAGTTGAATACTACGTCAGGTCTGTATGTACGGATAGCACGAACAGTTCTCTTGATTTGTTCTTCAACGTCCCAGATAGCTAATGCTTCTTCACCTAGCTTAGAAAAACCGAAGTCAATAGCAGTGTTGTCGTACTCTTCACAGATCATCTCTAGTTCTCCGCCAATCAAGTCCATTGCTTCTTGAAGCTCTCTAGCACGGACAGCACTATAAGCAAAGCCTGCTTCACTACCTATTGCGTTCTGTCCACCTGCACCGTAAGTAGTGATAAGTGCAACAGTTTCAGCGCCCTTTTCTAATAAGCAGTAAGACAATAATGAATTACGCTCATCATCAGGATGTGCACCGGTGTCCATTATTGTAGACACACCTGTTATTTGTTTGATAGCCATCCACAATTTCTCTGCTCCTCTGTTATTGGAGTTCAGGTTAGTAGCAGAAGCATCCATAGGTGCTGCAATTGATACTGCGAGTGCTAGTGATAACGCAGCGGCAATTGCTCGAGTGATTTTTTTACCCATTTTCATTTAAAATCTCTCCTCTTGAATATATTTTCTGTAGTTTTAAAGTTAAAAACTCAAAAACTATTACAGACACAAGAAACTAAATATTAATTAATAAAGTTTATTAATTAATATGTTACAAAATATACATAATTAAGCAATGTATATTTTATCTCAATATTAAGTTTTTGGTAAATTAAGTAAGGTTACGATAGGAATATTTTTTTGATGTACTCATTAGTAATAAGATGAGACGCACCTATAATACCTGGTTCATCACTTTTACACAAATCAATATTCACATCTAGTGCCGATAATTTATGAAATTGTTTCAGAACTGCTGTTACTAACTCTTCTCCTAATAAGTCAACTATAATTCCTCCTAGAACTACTTGTTTAACATCAATAATACTTATTATGTTAAGTATTGTCATACCGAGATATGGAGCAATATAATTAATAATTTCATTTATATTCACTTTATTTTTTACTCTGTTATCAAAATCTTTAAATCTCTCAACTAATGCCTGAATATTTATTAATGATTCAAGTGATCCAGGTAAACTATCGGATGTTTTAAAATTATCATCATATATAAGTGAACCTATTTCGCCAGCATTAAAATGTTTACCAAAGCGTAGCTTACCCTCGAGAATGATTCCACTTCCAAGACCAGTACCTAAAGATATATAAACTAGGTCCTCATTCTTGAGCTTCCTAGTAATATATTCTCCGATTGAAGCAGCATTAACATCATTGCATAAATAGGTTGACATATTTAGTGACTGTGAAATTGTTTCAGTAAAGCTATTTAAAGGATAGGTATTGTTAACGCCAACTAGAGGTCCTAATCGGATCTCATTATTATCTATATCTACTGCACCTGGAAGACCAAGACCTATTCCATGAATCTTATTCCTTGGTACACCGGACTCATGTATCAGGCTTTCAACGTTATCAATTAATACTCGGGAAATTACATCTGCAAAGTCATTTTTTACATGAATTGTTTTTTTGAGTATAATCTCGCTGCTAACATTAACTATTCCCATTTTGAGGTAATCACCTTCATACTCTACACCAATTGAATATGCAAAGTTTGGATTAAATTTAAGTATCTGTGGCTTTCTGCCGAGTGCCGACTGCCCCTCACCAGCGTTTATTATAAACCCATTGTCACATAAATAATTAGTAATCTTGAGAACAGTAGGTGCACTTATACCAGTCAGCTGTGTTATTTCAGAACGTGAAATCTCGCCTACATTTGCTATGAGGTCAAAAACTGTCTTTCTATTCATATCTCTCAAGTTAGATGCTATATATGGCTTCATAATTAATCTCGCTATACTCAAATGTAATATTTTTTAAGGACATTTATTAATTACATTAATTATATTATTCAATTATATCAATGTCAACCTAGTATTGTACATTTTTCGAAAATAATTTGAGTTATGTTAATATGATTTTGTTACATATTACGAAAAATAGAGGCTACAGAAATACTACGAATATTGACATATATAGTATTCATAAATATAATAGACGTAAATTATACATAATATTACTTTCATTGTAATAGAGGGAGTAACGTTCTGCATACTGCAGATGGCTAATCGTCAATACGGCTAAAACCCCGGTTATCCAACAATTCGTGAGACTCTGAGACAGGAAATACTTTCACTGTTTCAGAGTTTTTTAAAAAATTAGACTTATAGAGGTGAAAATGAAGAAATTAATACTTGCACTTAAA
>JAEZFR010000287.1 GCA_023417285.1 Bacillota bacterium | reverse complement strand
TATGTTGAAAATGAACTATTCATTATTATCCCCCTATTGCGCTGAAACCACCGACATCTACACCTAAATCACACGTATATACCCATTCTATTACGTCTCCCTGTTTTAGTTGATATCGAGAACAGCCGTAGTTAGGAAACCACCCATTTACCTTGTACATCCATCCGGACAACTCACCACAGTCAAACTCGTATAGGTTATTGATACCTTCAATATATGCTGAATTGTACATTGGTGTATTTTCGAACTCCATATGTATTCCAGCCTTCTTCATTTCCCTTTGTAATACATTAAAGACACTTTCTCCCTCATAAAAGCTTACCGTTGTAACTGGCAAAATAACACCGTCTTCAGGTACTAACTCAACCTTTTCAGGATTAAGCCATTTAATATTATGTAAAATTGTGTCACAGCGCACTGATAGGGTACAGCTTAATTTCTTGTCTGTTATAACAGCATTTTGAGGTTCTTTTGGTACTGGCTTTCCCTCTGGAACAGGATCGGTCAAATATTTATCTTTACCTGTATTTGGGTCAAGCACCATGCCATGGTTTTTGGAGTAGTCTGCACTTCCATTCTCAACACCTGTAGAGGAGCCACCTGTAGCAATCTTCTTGGCTAATTCTATTTTTTCCTGTGCGCTCAAGCCTCCTTCAATTCCTCCCGGACGGCTTTGGGTACTTGCTTCATCTTTATTAGAGTTTTTTTCCCCAGAGTTATTTTCTGGTTTGTTACTATATTCAGAATCTGATTTCTCTACTAATTTAGTATCTGGGCCAATGCCAGTATCATGAGTCTGTTTTTTAACTGAATCAGTAGTATTACTAGACTGACTATTGTCATCTAAATTCCCGCCTGGCTTTCCTTTTTCAGAATATATTTGATTAATCTCATTGTGCATATCATTGCTTAAATCATTAGAAGCAGAGGCACCTGTATCCATTGTAGTAGAAGATGGTTCAGCTTTTTCACTAACTGTCCAGCCTTGTAAGCCAGGAGCATTACCTCCCCACCAAAATACTACTGCAAGAATTGCTAAAACGGCTGTGGTAATAATTATTCTTTTTTTATTCACCAGTTTTCACCTTCCTATATAGTGTCCGTACCTATTTTTGAAAAAAACGAAAATTAAGATTGGCTTATTATATTTTTATGCACCTCCATACTTTGAAGCAATTTATAAATCGAACACTCAGGAAAAAAAGGAAATAAAAAAGCTCCCTTATACAGGAAGCCAAGATATTATATAATCAGTAGACGTAAACTTAAATTAGAAAATATTAGAAAGAGCTAATATTATAGAAACACTCTAAATAAAGTCATTTACATATATAAACACTTAAATAGATTATTATACAATGTAAACTTAACAAACTACTATTATTGTAATCTCTTTCTTTCCCAAAGATTTACAAAAAGATATCAGACAGGTCTCCTGACTTATGACTTAGCCTTAACCTTCCCTTCTCAGGACACTATATAGTCCCAATGGATATGAAGGTCTCGTAATCAATTACAGTAATGGAAGTTGTATCGGATTCTAACCGAATTCCCTATTAAAAAGCTTTATGCTTTATCAAATACCTTTTATTCAATTTTAGTTTACCATAACATATTAAAAACTTTTTAACAACAATTTTAAACAATAATGCAAAAATAATTATATTTATATTAAAAAAATTATATAAGAGAAAAAATCAAAATGTGAATATTAAGTTATAAATATGGTATTATAACTAATTGTACTATTCTAAATGTTTTATACTACTAAATGTTTTTATACTACAAAATGTTTTTACACTAAAAAATGTTTTTACACTACTAATTGTTTTTATACTATATTTATAACTGTTTATATTAATTGTTTTTATACTAATTGTTTTTATACTAATTGTTTTATATTCTATATGTACTAATATTTTTTATGCTATATGTTCCTTAAGTACAATGATCCCTCGTAAACTATACTAAAACGATTATTTAAACGAAAGTCCTTTGCAGTTACTAAGGTGTCTTCCTTATCAAAATCCATTACATTAGCTTCCTTTAGAACATGACTAACGAATTGAGAACAAAAATATTTGTTCTTGAAGGAGAATCCTTTTCCAAAGATTCTAAGAAATAATCCTAATATATTATATGAATATTTTTTTGCGTTATTTTCAAAATGATTAATTATATTGAGTATCTCATGGTATGACTTCTCTTTTACTTCAAGCTCTAGTATTCTACAATAGGCATTTGGAAATTTCTCAAACCATTCATCGTAATTCTCAATAACAAATCCACCAATAAAAGGGTTATTTAAGTTCTTTCTTCCAAAGCTATACCCATGTGAGGCATCCTTTGTTGTAATAATTGAAACATGAACATACCTCTCCTTGGTATATGCTTTTATTATTTTGCCTAAAACAGAATGGGTAAAGGAAATCATTATGTATATTTTATATGTTTTCATACAAAAATTCCTCTCATGCCAATTGTCTTTATCTATATGTTATATATACCGCCATTATAACACATTAATTTAGAAATTGATATTAATAAAATTTACAGATAATTCAAGATTTATCATATAGCTTATTTTTTAAGCTTAAAGCTATATTTACAAAGGCTATCATTGCAGGAACTTCTATTAGCGGTCCAATAACTGCAGCAAATGCTTGGTCAGACGCAATTCCAAATATACTGACAGCTACGGCTATTGCTAATTCAAAATTATTACTTGCTGCCGTGAATGCTAGCGTCACCGTTTGTTCATACTTAAATCCCGCCTTATATGACATAAAAAAGCTTATAAAAAACATTAGTGCAAAGTAAATTAGCAATGGGATTGCAATTCTTAAAACATTTATAGGATGCTCAATTATTTGTTCACCCTTGGTAACAAACATGATTACTATTGTATAGAGTAAGGCTATTAGTGCTAGCGGTGAGATTTTGGGAATGAAGATATTTTCGTACCACTCTCTCCCCTTTCGCTTAATAAGTATTACTCTGGACAAAAAGCCTGCAGCAAAAGGTATACCTAGATATATTAGGACACTTTTCGCGACGTCCCACATTGAAACATCTATATTATGTACACTCCAAGATAACCCCAAAAGCTTTGGTATAATAGTCACAAACAGATAAATATATACCGAATAGAAAAGTATTTGAAAAATTGAGTTTAAGGCTACCATAGCTGCACAGTACTCATTATCACCCTTTGCTAATGTATTCCACACTATAACCATAGCGATGCACCTAGCTAAACCAATGATTATTAGTCCTATTGCAAATCCTGATAAATCAGGTAGAAATATTATCGCAAGTATAAACATTATTATTGGTCCAATAATCCAGTTTTGGATCAATGAAAATATTAGTACTTTCTTGTTATTTGATACTTTCCCTATTTGCTCATATTTAACCTTTGCCAATGGTGGATACATCATTATAATTAAACCAATGGCAATAGGCCAAGAAATTGTTCCGCTGCTCATTTGTTCGATTGATTTGCCTAGTTCTGGGAAAGCATATCCACCTAGAACACCAATGGCCATAGCAATAAATATCCAAAGCGTCAAAAACCTGTCAAGAAATGATAACTTAGCTCTCTGTTCCATCTATAATCTCCTCATAAAACATATAGAAACTTTTCTATATAAATTATATTATAGAAATAGATAAATGTCTATATCTTACATTCCAATAAAACAAAATCACCTTCACATTGAATGTAGCTATTTAGTCAACATCAATTATAAAGGTGATTATTTTAATAAATCATTTAATTTGTCTTGATAGAATTATCTATATAATGGATACTTTGAGCAAAGTTCATTAACTCTTGCACGTATTTGGTCCTGACTATTGTCAAAATCAGTGATAGTTAGATGAATTAAATCTGCTATCTCTGCCATATCAGCTTCGTTCATTCCTCTAGCGGTAACTGCCGGAGTTCCAAGTCTGATACCGCTTGTAATAAATGGACTTAATGTATCAAAAGGTATGCCATTCTTATTACAAGTAATGCATACTTCATCAAGCTTAAGCTGAGCTTCCTTACCAGTAATATTCATGTTAGTAAGGTTAACAAGCATCAAGTGATTGTCAGTACCGTCTGAAACTAGCTTGAAGCCTTTTTCCATCATTGCAATTGACAATGCTTTTGCATTTTTTACAATGTTCTGCTGATACTGCTTGAATTCTGGTGATAATACTTCCTTGAAGCTAACAGCCTTTGCTGCGATTACGTGGCAAAGAGGTCCACCTTGTGTACCTGGGAACACAGCAGAATCAATCTTCTTCTGGTATTCAGCCTTACATAGAATCATACCACCTCTTGGGCCTCTAAGGGTTTTGTGAGTTGTAGTAGTAACCACATCAGCATAAGGTACTGGGCTTGGATGAACACCTGCAGCAACAAGACCTGCAATATGAGCCATATCAACCATTAGAATAGCTCCAACCTCATCTGCAATCTCTCTGAATGCCTTGAAATCAAGAGTTCTTGGGTAAGCACTTGCGCCAGCTACAATGAGTTTTGGAGAATTAGCTTTAGCTATTTTTCTCAACTCATCATAATCTATGTAGCAGTTGTCTTCACGAACTCCATATGGAACTACTTTATAATACTTTCCTGAAACATTTACAGGGCTACCATGGCTTAAGTGACCACCATGAGCTAAATTCATACCTAATATAGTATCTCCTGGATTCAAAAATGCGAAGTAAACTGCTGAATTAGCTTGAGCACCAGAATGTGGCTGGACATTTGCATGGTCAGCACCGAATATTTCTTTTGCTCTGTCGATAGCAAGCTGCTCTATTACGTCAACGTGCTCACAGCCACCGTAATATCTTTTGCCAGGATATCCTTCTGCATACTTGTTTGTCAATGGAGTTCCTAATGCTTCGATAACAGCATCGCTAACAAAATTCTCAGATGCTATTAACTCAATCTTATTTCTCTGACGGTTAACTTCTAGCTCTATGGCTTCAGCAACCTCTGGGTCGAACCTTTTTATAGTATCAATATTATACACCGCTATATCCCCCAATTCGTTTTTTTAAAAATTTATATTATCCTGTAAATCATAAGTTTTGTACTGTATATCATTAAGATTGTACTGTATTATCATTAGGAAACAGGTAAATAACACACTAAATAACACAACTAAAATTATAATAAAACATGAATATATATGTCAATTATTACTTCCGAATTTGTTAGTCTTTGGCGGCTATTTTGTCGGCTATTTTATGATGTATGTTCCAGCTTGTACAACTCATCTGAATCGCTTTGGACTAACTCTTCCTTTGTGCCAGTATTGCTATCATATATAAATCTACCTTCTAAGGCTGAAGTTATTTTACCAATGCACGTTACTGGTATTTGATGCTCTTTATATAATTTGGATAGCTGGTCCGCATTGGACGTTGTAATAATCATGCTGCCACTGGATATTAACTTAAGTGGGTCAATTGAAAATAGTTTACATATTTCAACTGTTGCACTATCCACTGGTATATCATTTTTATTAATAATAATTCCAAGTCCAGATGCTTCAGCAATCTCCCAAGCTGCGCCCAATACTCCGCCTTCTGTAATATCATGCATTGCACTAACACCAAATTCTCCTGCCAGTACACCTTCCTTCACAACGCTAATATGATTTATAAAGCCTTTAGCGCGTTGAATTATAGCGTCATCAAGTGATTGCTTTAATACATCTTCAAAATCATTTGCAATAATAGCAGTACCTTCTAACCCTGCGAATTTAGTAATTAGAACACTGTCTCCAACCTTTGCTCCATTAGAAGTTACCAATCTTCCTTTAGGCGCCTTGCCAACTGCAGTTGTAGAAATAACAACTCTATTTACTGCGGGTGTAACCTCTGTATGCCCACCCAAAATCTCAACATTGAGCTCCTTTGAGGTAGCACAAATTTGATCCATAATAAACTCAAGTTCTTTTTCTGTAATTGTTGTGGGACATAAAAGAGTAACCATAAGCCCCAGCGGTTCTACTCCGCTAGAGGCTATATCATTACAAGAGATATGAACACAAAGCCTTCCAATCTCATTTATCGCACCTGTTATTGGGTCAGTGGAAATAACACAATCAAATTGACCAAAGTCAATAGCCGTACAATCTTCACCTACTCCAGGCCTTAATATTACATCTTTTCTTAAATTATTTATTTTACTTAATATAAGTTTATTCAAAATATCATTAGGTATTTTACCCGTTTTCATTTGTGCCTCCAGTTAGAATAAAAGAATACCACAATCATTGCATAATTATATACTTAATCATGAGTTTTGTGAAGACATTGCATCCTTTGCCAACTGAATTTGATTCCTAGTCATATCAAGTAGATTTGGTATGTTTTTGGCACCTGATGAAGTAATTACTTTACCAAACCATTGAAGACAATCTTCATACTTGCCTAGTCGTCTATAAAGCTCTCCAATTATGTACATACATGTGTATTCATCTAATTTATCAATAGGAAAACGTTCCTTTTCATAAGCTGTACGATATGCATCTACTGCAAAATTCAAAAAGTCCAGTTCCTTACTATCATTTTTAGATCTATAAAGCCAAGCAAGGCGGAGACATATACGAGCAATTTCACTGTTTTTGCCATTTCTAACCTTGTAATTTAATAAAGCCAGCTTAAAGGTTTCTATAGCAGTATCAATTGTCCTTTCACCGCTAAAGCTACGGCTAGCCCAATGCCCGCAAATATTTTCTTTTATTGCTTTTATTTCTCTTGATAATATTGTCTCGAATTTTTCCTGAAAATTTGAATATCCGCAGAATTCACATACCCAAATATCATAAAATAGAGGATTTAAATCTTCATAGTATACGCATAAATCAGTATCTCTAGACTTAACCTTTACCGATTTGCTCTTTACCTTTGTTACCTCAATCTCCTTGTTGCAGACTGGGCAAGTTACTTTTTTGTTATAGAGCAGTACATTCATATTTATCTTCCTTTTCATGTGGAGTTTTTCAGCATGTTGTAGGTTCTATGATTAACGGCAACCTTACCTTTTAATGGCATATAAACATCTGTACTTATTTTTTCTGTTTTAATAATATTACCATTTTCATCTAGAGTTTGCCTGTACAAAACAACCTTCATGCCGTTTCTTGCATTCTTTCTAACAATTTGCTCATAGTCAGCAAGACTGTCATCAATTATATAATCAGGCTCTGGTGCTTCATAAGTCTCTAGAATAACTGGCTTTAGCTGTGTTTTGAGATCATCAGCACGTTTTTTGCCAATAATTTGTATAGTAAGATTGCTATTTTTGACAAAAGCAACAATACACACTGAATAATCTCTATTATTTTTAAACTTCAAATCAAGATACCCTTCCGAAATGGTTGCATCCTGTCCAGGTGGTACATAACCTAAAGGTATAGAGTGATTTGAACGCTGCACAACATTTAATTTCGATAACAGTATTGCATTATAAAGAGTAGAGGTAACCTGACATACTCCACCTCCTGTTCCAGGGGTAAGTTCATTGTTGAGTATGACGGGAGCATTTCTATAACCATTTGCCTCAGTTCTCGGCCCAAGAGCTGTGTTCATAGAAAACTGTTCGCCAGGCTTAACAATAATATTATTAATTCTCTGACAAGCAAGCTTTACGTTGTGAGTTCTGCTTTCGTCATAAGCATTGAACTTTGTAGTAAAAGTTGCAAGCAAATCCTTTATGTCCTTTACCTCACTAACAGTCAGTCGTGGCTTAATATCATTAACAACCAATGTAATACTGCTCAAATTTCTATTGTTCAAGTGAGTAGAAATTATTAATTTATTGGCTACTAAGTCAAAACTTCTGCCGTATATATCTTCTGTATAATCAATTTTACCATAGTTGTAGCTGTATGACGAGGATTTTGCATCACAATCTATTTGTTTTTTTATGAGTACAAGCTTGTCTGCTAGCTTAGATTCATTATATGATACCACCATTTCAAAGTTAACAGGGCTTATCTTTAAAAGGTGAATTTGCTTAGTCCTTTCGTACCATTTTCCACTTCTCCCGAGTTTATAGGCATTTTGAAGAGTGGTATCAATATTAAAGCAGTAGTCAATTTCGTTTAGTGCAAGAGGCCATGTATTGTCATTATATACAAGACTTATGGACGAATTCTCAAACTTATCAATGAATTTACTATATAGAACCTTTTTTGCCTCAGCAATTGATAGATTAGAAATATCAACACCTTCAATGTGTATTCCGCTGTAGAAATTATCTGAATTCAAGGCTTTATATGTGTTGTATATAAAAATGCTTAATGCAATAATAAATACACATGCGGATATAATAGCAATCCTTTTAGCTTTGCTTAGATTTTTATAATTAAAGGCTATATTGCTCATATGAAGGCCATCCTTAAAAAACTTGTCTTATATAAATAATATTAATATTGTCATTGAATTTATACTAATTTTGGGACAAAATTGGTTGGGATAGCTTTTAATTTAGAATAAAATATAATAAAAAACCCGCAAATAGTGATTTGCAGGTTTTTAAGTAGTTATACAAATTGTTCTTACATATACTTAATAAAACAGCTACAAGCTAAAATAGCTACAAGCATAATAACTACAAGATAAATAGCTATAAGATAAATAGCTAAAAGCATAATAACTACAAGATAAATAGCTACTAGAAATTATGGCTTAACAACAATTACCTCAATATTCTCTATAGCTTTTGCTATCAATGGCTCAAGGTCTACCTTTTCTTCAGATTTGATTATATTCTCAAGCTTTGGCTTTGTTTGAGGATGCTTAGCTACAAAAACTGTGCAGCAGTCCTCATATGGTAGAATTGAGGTTTCAAACGTTTCAATCTTTCTGGCAATATCTATTACTTCTACCTTATCCATTGCTATAAGAGGTCTGAACACAGGCATATTAACTGCTGAATCAGTGCAATATAGGCTCTGCATGGTCTGGCTTGCCACCTGGCCCATGCTTTCTCCTGTGATAAGTGCCATTGCACCGCAATCTCTAGCAACCTTCTCTGCTATCTGCATCATTATCCTTCTCATAATAATTGTAAGCTGTTCTTCTGGGCAATTATCATTTATAGCAAGCTGAATCTCAGTAAATGGAACTATATGCAGTCTCATATTTCCACAGTATTGGGTCATTATCTGCGCAAGGTCAATAACCTTTTGCTTGGCTCTTTCACTGGTATAAGGGTAACTATAGAAGTGAATTGCTTCTATAAGTACCCCTCTTTTCCCCATCAACCAGCCAGCAACAGGACTATCTATTCCACCTGATAACAACAGCATTGCTTTACCGTTTGAACCCATTGGCATACCGCCATGAGCAGGAATTTTCTCGGAATATATATAAGAGCTTTCACGTACCTCTATATGAAGCACAAAGTCAGGGTTGTTTACATCAACTGATAGACCAGGTACGTTTGAGAGAATAGCGCCCCCAACTTCTCTGCTAATCTCAGGAGACTGCATGGGAAAGCGTTTATCTCCACGTTTTGACTCTACCTTAAATTTCTTGTATTGATTTTTTGAAACTAAATCTTTAACCATTTCAATAGCGTGTGATACTATTTGTTCAAAATCAGTATCAATCTTCCAAACAGGGCTTACAGAAACAATTCCAAAGATTTTTGTAACCTTATTAATAACTTCGTTGAAGTTATAGTTGTCATCTTCAGGCTCAATATAAATTCTACCCTGTGACTTCCACACCTTAGCTTTGCCATACTTGTATATTGAGTTTCTGATATTTCCTATCAGCTTATCCTCAAAAACAGGTCTGTTTAGGCCTTTGAGAATTATTTCTCCGTATCTGACCAAAATTATTCTTTTCAAATTATTCAATCCTTCCAAAGTATATTAGTATATGTTCTACGGCTTATCTTTTTTTCTTAATGCTGATTACTGGTATTATCTCCTTTAATGCCGATATTGTTTCGTTAATCTCTTCAAAAGTATTTGATGCACATAGGCTGAATCTTATTGCGCCATCGATCATTTTTGGATTAACGCCCATGGCTTTAAGTACATGGCTATGGTGACTCTTCTTGGAGGAACATGCTGAACCAGTGGAGACAAATATGCCTTTTTGCTCTAGGTGGTGCAACAAAACCTCTGCTTTTAAATTTGCAAAAGAAATGTTAATAATGTATGGTGAAGCATGCTCATATGAGTTTATTTTAGCATCGGGAAATACTTCTTTTATACAGCGTTCGAAGTACTGCTTTAATGTCAGCACATGCTCATAATTCTTATTTAGGTCACTATGAATTATCTGTGCGGCCAAACCAAAACCGCATATTCCTGGAACGTTTTCTGTGCCTGAGCGTATATTGAGTTCCTGACCACCACCTATTAATATAGGTTTAAGTCTTATTCCTCTTCTAACATATAATGCCCCAACACCCTTAGGCCCATGTATTTTGTGAGAACTAAATGACAATAAATCTATATTACTGTCAATAGGACGTAATGATGTCTTGCCGTAAGCTTGAACCGCATCGATATGAAGAACAGCTTTAGGACTTCTTTCGCTTATAGCGTTTTTAACTGCGCTAATATCAAGTATTGCACCAACCTCGTTGTTAGTATGAATCAAGCTTATTAATGATGTTTCATCATCTAGCTTACTTTTCAAATCATCAATATCCAAAGTACCGTTGCTATTTACTCTTATATAGTCTACTCTATAACCATTATCAGCCAAGTACTTGTACACTTCTAACACTGATGGGTGCTCAATTTCACTGGTAATTATATGCTTGCCCAGTCTAGCATTGCCATAAAGGTAGCCTAATATAGCTAGATTGTTCGCTTCTGTACCGCCTGATGTAAACAGAATATCCTTTGGATCAACTGACAGTGTCTCAGCAATTCGTCTTCTAGCCTGCTTCAAAAGGTTTTCTGCCTCAATACCCTTTGTGTGAAGCGATGATGGATTGCCATAATATAGCCTGCTTACTTCATGCATATAGTCTATAACTTCATCATATGGTTTTGTTGTTGCACTGTTATCTAGATATATTTCTTTAGGCATTTGCCTGTCAGTTCCTTTCAAATAATTAATAGTATAGATATTTACCGATTGGTATCTGGCGTTGCAGCTCCACCCTCACAGCCACAATTGTCATCGTGACAGTGCTCCTTATGGCTATTACAACCACAATTGTCATCGTGACAGCGCTCTTTATGGTTATGACTGCAACAATTGTCATCGTGACAGTGCTCTTTATGGCTATCACAACCACAATTATCATGCAGTTCACGCTTTTGCTGGCCATGACAGCTACAATGCATATATGATTCATCCTCTTCAAAATCATCTAAATCAAAATCTTCTTCTCCAAAGTCATCAAGATCAAAATCTTCTTCTCCAAATTGATATAAATCCAGTTCATCATCCTCATAGTTATCATCTAAACCTTCATAATCAAGCTCTATTGATTCATTATCTCCAAAATCTTTTGTACTTTCATCTATTTTTATATTACCCTTATCGTCCATCTTTACGTGTTGCTTTAAAAAATCTTCTATATATACACTTCTGTAATCGTCAACATCACTTTCGAGACATTTGCCACAATCGTCACATCTCTTATTTGGGTTGAGATCACATATATCGCATTCTCCGCAATTTATACAATCTCTGTCTTGCAGTATACATTTATCAGCCATCTTTATCTTCGCTTAAAATAATTATTCCAGCTACTTCCTCCCTATTGCTTTTAGTATACCATATATTATTGCCTGTGGGCGAGGCGGACAACCGGGAATATAAACATCTACAGGAATAATAGTGTCAATTCCATTTCTTGTTGCATAGCTATCCTTGAAAATACCACCACTACAAGCACATGCGCCAACAGCAACCACCAACTTTGGTGATGGAGTAGCATTATATGTCTTTATAAGCGCCTCCTCCATATTACGAGCAACAGGTCCCGTTACAAGCAGCATGTCTGCATGGCGAGGCGAAGCAACAAAATGTATACCAAATCTTTCAATATCATTATACGGTCCATTCAAAGCCTGAATTTCATTGTCACAGGCATTGCAGGAACCAGCATCTACTTCACGAATATGAAGACTCTTGCCAAAGTATTTTGAAATATTGTCTTTTAATTGTTGTCCCAATAGCTCGTAGCTAAGACCCTCTACTTCACTTTCCTTAACATACAAAGGTGTTGTGCGGAGCTTTTGTCTATCCTTTTGAGCCAATTCAAATCTGTTTGTCATTTTAATTGCTGCATTGGGACAGCTTTCCTCGCACAATCTGCAAAAAATACATTCATCAACATTTACCCCAGGCACTTTTTCTGATAACTGGCTGTCCTCGAAAATGATTGCTTTAGTTGGACAGACCCTAACACAAGTCTGGCACTGATTACATTTACTCATATTAAATTCTGGATCTCCAGTTATGAAGGAGCTCTTTATTGGTTTTTTTGGGTAATTAACCGTTACTGTTCCATGCTGTATGAATTTTTTAATTGCGTTATACATGTGCATTTTCCTTTCAGTTTATTTATTATAAGTCATTACCTGAATAAGAAAGGTTGAAACTCTTGTTTACCAGAGGAAAATCTGTTAGTGTGTTGGTTCTAACTGCATGACATAGAACCGGCCAGTTGCAAAACGAAGGAGTTCTAATTTTGTATCTATAAATAGTATCATTCTCACCAGTCATAACAAAGTGGATATTCTCCCCTCTAGGGGATTCCGTTATGCCAAAAGCATAGCGGTAGGGCTCAAAATGGAGTGTTTCTGTGCTTATAGAGCCTTCCTCTGGCATCTTGTCCAGACATTGTCTTATTAAGCTGATTGATTC
>JAEZFR010000246.1 GCA_023417285.1 Bacillota bacterium | reverse complement strand
CTCATACTCCCAAGATGCAACGCATACTTCCCCATGTATTCCTAACTCCGAATTCATATAATTGCTGTCTGTACCATAGTTCGGAAATAACTCCTGCCATCCCCCCTCATATAGGTCTAAGAACTTTCCATGACTGCTCTCTTTTGTCACCACATAATCCTTGGGGTTTTTAACTCCTTGAAAAGAATGCCACATAAAATCCAAGTCTTTAGGTTTATAAACAAACTCAAATATGTCACTTCCTTTTCCTGCTAAGACTCCAATATGCAACAGCTCATTATCAAGATTTACTTGTTTTACACCATTGTATAGCACTTCACGAATTCTACAATTATAATTTCTATGAAGTTTGCAACTATCTTTTACATCGTACATATTAGCCTTTTTTACCTTCCTTAAATTTGATGCACTCGAGTGCATTTTCTGTTAAAAAATAAAAGAACAACAATTGCTTTCTGTCACTCTTCCAAGTATCGAAGACACTCACTAGTAATAATAGATATATCTGTGTAAATATTTCTTTCAATAGGAGCACCATTTAAAATATAATTGGAAATCGCCTGAAATGCTTTATATGCCTGTTTTTCAGGGTTCTGATTCAATACAATTTTAAAATAATTTTCTTTCAATAGTCTTTCTGTGTCATCAGTTAAGTCAAATCCCATGGCAACAGTTTTCGTATCTTGCATATCTTTCAGAACATCACCTATTATATAGCAGTCTGCATCTGCACCCAAAATCCCAACAACTTCCTGGTTCTCTAAAATTTCTCTGACTGTATCATAATAACTCTTTTCCTTCTTCTGCACCACAACTTGCTGAACCAATATCTCTGGACAATTCTCTATTATATAATCCATAAAGCCATGATTACGCTCAGCAGTCTGCATCTCTTCCATAATCTGATTTATAATAAATACTTTACCTTTATGTCCAATATAATTTGACATAATCTGAGCTGCAATCCTTCCTGCTTCATAGGCTTTGGGTCCAATATAACAAATTCTATCGCTCGCTGGTGCATCTGCCCCAAATGTAAATACTGGTTTTCCGGCAGCAATCAAAGCATTAATCTGTTTATTTAAACCGTTCATACTCGATGCATGCATAATCACTGCTTCAATTTGTTCATTTTCTAAAATTTCCTGAAGCAATTTATTACATGCCACCAAGCTTCTATCTTCAGGAGTAAAAAATTCAATTTCAAATTTCAAATTTCGGATATCATTATAGAAACGCAAAAATCCTTCTTTTGCTTTAGGAAAAAAATGCCTAAAGTCTCCCATTACAATTGCAATATTATGAACTTTTGTAGTAGCAAGTGCACTGGCTATCATATTTTTTCTATAACCCATTTTTTTTGCAATCTTTAAGATATGTTCTTTTGTTTCCATACGAACTCCACTATCATCTTCTGAAAACACTTTCTTTACAGTCCTCAAGGAATATCCTGATTGTTTAGCCACATCTTTTAATGTTACCATTCTATTATGCACTTTAGCACTTCCATTCTGCACTCGTGTGTAATTTTTATGTTTAAAGTGTAGCATCCATACACTTTACTGTCAATATTACTTTCGTCTTTTTTAATATATTTTTTAATATATTTGTTATTATCTTTAGTCAGCTTTCACATAGAAAGCGAAAGTGCCACAGACCAACTATACTTCTCTTCTATTCTGTCAAAACAACATAATAATATACATAATGTTCACTGACACTTGATCTGTAAAGCCGTGTGTCGGATTTGTCATACTCCTCCTGAAAATAGGCAGAAAAAAGCCCCAACACCTAAAATGTCAGGGCATATTTCTTTATATAATTTTATTTTCAACGCATGAGGGATTAGAGCATAAACTTCGCCTTATGCTCTAATTCTAATTTCTCTTACTTTGTGTAACCGAAATAAAATAATACACACAGCGTAGTACAAATATTTTTAAACTACTTGGATTGGTATTATATTATTTTATTAAAGACACTGCCTTTGCCACAATGTTTTCGACCGTAAATTCAAAATATGGGAACAGTTTATCTGCTGGTCCTGATGCTCCAAAAGAATCTATGCAAACAACATCACCTTTGAGGCCCACATACTTATGCCATCCAAAGGAAGAACTGGCCTCAACCCCAATTCTGTATTCTACACATTTTGGCAGCACACTTTCCTTGTATTCTGCTGACTGCTGTTCAAACAATGCCCAGCAAGGCATGCTGACAACTCTTGCATCAATTCCTGCTGCCTGCAGCTGTTTGCCGGCTTCGAGTGTAATATGTACCTCTGATCCTGACGCCATAAGTATCATATCTGGCGTTGTCTTTTTGCTGTCCAATAGTATATACGCTCCCTTAAGAGCAACTTTCCCATCTATATCAAGTACAGGTATATTTTGTCTTGTAAGAACCAGTGCCACTGGTGAACATTCGCTTGTTATTGCAGTATACCAGGCTGCAGCAGTTTCATTTGCATCAGCAGGCCTAAAGACCTTGAAGTTCGGAATACTTCTCAGAGCAGCCAGCTGTTCAATAGGTTGATGAGTGGGTCCGTCTTCGCCTACGCCTATGCTGTCGTGGGTTAAAACATATGTAACGGGAACCTTCATAAGTGCTGAAAGTCTCATTGCTCCCTTCATATAGTCGGCAAATACGAAGAAGGTTGCACAGAAGAGCTTCAAACCACCGTAGATAGCCATTGCATTAGTAATTGCAGCCATTGCATGCTCTCTTACACCGAAGTGAAGATTTCTGCCGCTATAATCCTTTGATGAGTAGTCCCCCATACCCTTCATAACAGTCTTGTTCGAAGGTCCCAGATCAGCTGAGCCTCCTACCATATTTGGTACCTTGCTCGCAAGGTAGTTAATTAAATCTCCTGAGACGGCTCTTGTAGCATTTGGCTTTGAGTCAAACTTCCAGAACTCTTCACTGTTCAGCAAAGCCTCCTTGTAGTCCTCAGAATGCCATAGATCCCACTCTTCAGCCAGCTCTGGATAATGTTTTGCATACTCTTCAAACAAATTAATCCATCTGACCTCTGTATCTATTCCATTTTGGATAATACCTTTCATGTGAGCGGTTACTTCTTCTGAAACATAGAAGGACTTATCTTTTTGAAGCCCAAAGAATTCCTTAGTCGATTCAAGAGCTTCAGCTCCTAGAGGTTCACCATGCGTGGACGCACTTCCAGCCTTTGGTGAGCCATAACCAATCTGTGTTTTTACAATAATCATAGTTGGAGCGTTTGTATCTTCCTTAGCTAGGTCGATAGCAGCACTAATTTCTTCCACATCATTGCCATTTTTTATATTGAGAACTTGCCATCCGTATGCTTCAAAACGTTTGCCTACATCCTCGGTAAATGCAATAGATGTATTCCCCTCTATTGTGATATTATTACTGTCATATAAGACTATAAGTTTTCCAAGTTTTAAAGTTCCTGCCAGTGAAGCAGCTTCACTCGCCACTCCTTCCATAAGACACCCGTCTCCTGTAAGGACATATGTATAATTATCTACTACATCATACCCCGGTTTATTAAATTTAGCAGCCATGAATCTTTCAGCCATAGCCATACCAACTCCATTTGCTATTCCCTGTCCCAGAGGACCTGTTGTTATTTCAACCCCTGGGGTATGACCATATTCAGGGTGACCAGGGGTTCTGCTGTTAAACTGTCGGAAATTTTTTAAATCGTACAATGATACATCATAGCCGAATACATGAAGTAATGAATATAACATCGCTGAGCCATGACCTGCTGATAAAACAAATCTATCCCTTCCTAACCATTTTGGGTTGTTTGGATTATGTTTCATTTGCTTTGCCCATACAGCATAAGCAGCAGGAGTTGCTCCCAGCGGAAGACCGGGATGTCCAGAATTAGCCTGTTGAACCGCTTCAGCAGCTAAAACTCTAATAGTATTTACACAAAGTGAATCTATACTTTCCATAATTACCTCCAATATTTAATTAAAGATTAGTTTTCCAAAAATACTCAAAAATCAAGTTTCAAACTCAATTTGTTTGCACCTAAAGTAATTGCTTGAAATAGTAATGATTCACCACAAGCGTACCATTAAATTTCAAGCAATTACTTCAAATCATGTCAAACATTGATTTAGCTTATATGCTTATGTAATGATTAAAATTGTAAAAATCTAATATTCATTTCACAATATCTTTCTTACTTATGGTAAAAATCATATCTTCGCCAGTAACCACTCACAAATATCTAGTATCATCTGCCTTCTTTCATCAGATGCTTCAACTTGAAATAACACTTTTGCAAGATTTGAGTATCCAAATGGTATACCCTCAAGTATCGAGGGAAGCATTCCTATAAAGTCTGCATCCATAGCATCTGAAAACACCTTTGCATTT
>JAEZFR010000209.1 GCA_023417285.1 Bacillota bacterium | reverse complement strand
GCCTGTGTATATTTTGCAGTGACGTTTTTATCTGAAGCCTGAGCTTTTATTCCATTTGTATCATAATTTTCAATCACCCTGCTAAGATTGCTGTCCAAGATATATATAGGGCTGTAAGTGGATACATTTCCAACTGTTGCGCCCACATAGCCAATACTTCCGTGTGCATTAGAAGCTGTAAAAACATTTGACTTTAAACTTCCTATGCTATTACCTGATAGTGTCTTGTTTGTCCACTTTACACTACCAGGTGCAATACTTGCACTAAAACCATTCTTGTCATATCCCGTTACAGTAAATGTGGTGGACTTTCCTGCAGAGGTGTAAACACAGGAGTGATTTAGCTCAAGCTTTACAGGCTCAGATAGCACTTCAAAGGTGGTACTTCCTGTGGCATTTCCAATAGTAGCAGTAATAGTTGCCGTACCTGATGAAGTAGGATAGAATACATTACTCTCAAATCTACCACTTACACCGCTAACAGACCATTTTACATCATTAAGACTAACACTTACTGGGTTCAGGTACTTATCAACGCCCTTTATGGTAAATGCTCTTGCCATATTGACAAAGCCTTTATCTTCGTACGCTTCAACTATAATAGAATCAAGCGGTCCCTGAGGGGCTATAGAGAAAATACCCAATCCGGTAGCAACGCTTCTTTCATATCCATCAGAGGGACTGTTTACTGTTACAAGCGAGTTAATACCTTCCGGCCTTGCTATCATTGTAGTTGAGCCACCGCCATCCATGTTGACAGCATAATAACAACCAATTGATTGCATGTATTCTGCAAGCTCATACTGGGTCATTCCAATACTCTTGCTAGATCTACCGTCTACCGTTACAACATATAGCTTTTTACCATCCTTTGATGAGCCAATAGCAGTTCTCGGAGCTCTTGAATATTGTGAATCGGGCAGATGTGTAAAGGAGCTGACAATGTTTCCTTCCTGTACTAGAAGGGAGCCTCCTGTCAGAGCCATTTTCATATTGCTGACATCAGCATTAATGGATATTTCATAGTTTACTGGATCACCTATTTTGAAGTTATCCAGGATGATCTGTTTACCAGCAGCACGAGTCATCAGAACAAATCCGTTCTCAGGAATATCAACAGCTGGTTGAGCATCTCTTAGCTCAGTTAGAACACCATCAACTACTACTGCCTCAAACCAATCGGGATATTGCGTGCTGACTCCCAATGACTTAGCTCCAAATTTTCTATCAACAATGGAAATGTCAGTGTATGTTCTGCTATATCTATTATAAGAACCAGCAAATAATTTTGTCCCATTTGGAGTGATAAGCTGTACTTGCGTGTTCCAATATGAGAAAAGTGCATTGTTCATATTATCTATTGAGAAGGTTGCCAAATCAGTGTTGTTTCGATATGCTGCAAGGGATATTTCTGAGGATGAAATAATTGGTCCATATGCGTACCCTGTTTTTCCTGAGCCCCAATCAAAGAAGCCTCCATTTATTGCGGCGACAGCGTTGTGACTCTGGGCAAGTTTTTTGACTGTATCTAATTCAACCACTGAATTTTTACTCTGCAGGGTATCCACCTTAACATTTTCATTGTTTAGGTCGACGGTGAGTACATTAGCTTTTTGCCAGCCACTTATGGTAAACCTATTATATTTATAAAGAGTTACCCCTGAGGTTATATTCTGTGTTTCTACCGTCTGATCGATTATTCTTGGCATTGCATAGGTATAAGAAGGTATAGAACTAACAAGGGCTGCTGCTATAAGCACAGTCGATAGTCCTTTTCTTATGTAATTTTTCATTTTTGGTATCCTTTCTGATTAAATGTGACTTTTATTCGTGCCAGCCATCGAGCTGAGCGCGCTTAATAGCACCAAACAGGTTGCTTTTAACTTCCCTGTTTTCTTTTTGGAGAGAAGATAGCAACTCCTTGACATACTGCCGTTTGGTATAGCCATCCGCAGGGCAGGGATTCTTTACAATGGGGAGCTGATGAGCTTTGATATATGACCTTATCTGATGTTCCTCGCTGTATATCATTGGACGTATCAGGTACAAATCCTTTCTATCCAGATATGTAACAGGAGAAAAAGTATGGAGTCTACCTTCATATAGTGAACTTAGCATATAGGTTTCAATTACATCATCCATATGGTGACCCAAAGCCACTTTGTTGCAACCTAGTTCTTTAGCAACATTATGTAGAGCACCTCGGCGCAGGTTAGCACACATGGAGCAAGGATTGGTCTCTTGACGAATATCAAAGATAATCTTGCCTATTTGTGTTTCATGTATGGTGTAATTCACTCCTAAATCCTTGCAGAGCTTGGCAACTTCAGAATAATCAGGGTTGCCAATACCCATTGTTAGGGTTATCGCTTCAATATCGAATTTTTCAGGGTAAAAATGCTGTAGCTGGCGCATTACAGTTAGCAGAGTAGTGCTATCTTTTCCACCGCTGACCCCGATTGCAATCTTGTCCCCTTCAGATATCATATTATAGTCTTGAACAGCTCTCCTCATCTGCCCTAAAATGCGTTTAATGCTCCATCCCCCCTTGAAATTGAATTTGTAGTTTGTGGTAAATATGCTATAATAGGCCTGTACGTAAGATATTCCGCAGCATGTGAAATTTATTCCATATTTACGCGTTACTTAAATTATAGATAATGAAATATGACGTATCAAGGTTAAAATCTTTTCAATTATATTACGGATTAAATGTTTAAACAGGTTAATAAAATTGAATAAATGTTAGAATTATGAAGATAATATCAAATAACCTCCCAAATTGGGTGAAAATAAGTATTGATTTATGTCTACGCACATAGTAAAATACATATGCGCTTGAGACACGGTACGACGTACCACACAGCGCACAAACTAAATATATCGGGGTGTAGCGCAATTGGCAGCGCGCTTGGTTTGGGACCAAGATGCTGGAGGTTCAAGTCCTCTCACTCCGACCATAGGCGCTTGTATTATCTGCGGATAATACAGGCGTTTTTTACGTTGTAAAAACCGCTAAGCGCCTTACGGGCGAGACCAGTCTCCCCGTATGCCCCTCTGGCCTCCCGGCGGGGAAAAATCTCGTTGAGATATATTTCATTTTTACAAACTAAAAAGCCTGTTTAATCCGACCGGAGTTACGCTGCGTCGGGATTTTTTGTTGCGCCAGTGCTGGACTTGAACCGAATTGGTTTATATTGACAGTAAATTAACATTTACAGTATTATATATAATATGACATAACAACCAAATAAATATAAGGATGGGATAAAATGAAAAAAGTAATTTCAATACTCCTAGTGCTAGTACTTATGTTAAGCATATTTTGTACTCAGAGCTTTGCCGCTAATGAAAACACCTATAATTTTGTACGCCTGGACGATGGTAGTGGTAATAAATTCTATGGAATTGCACATGCTGGTGATACGGTAATAGTAACCTCGACTAATGGTAAATACATACTTTCTAAGGACGCAGGAGATACATGGGTCGAGAAAACAGTACCGGGCGGTATTAACCTACATGAGATATGTTCTGATGGAACTAGGTTTGTAAGCATAGATATAAAAGGTAAGGTTTTTGTATCAATGGACGGTGAAAAATGGGATACTAGCGTAAGTGTTTGGAATTCGACACTAGCGTTTTTTGAATATGATGGAAAGTATTTTTACATAGGCTATACGGACGGAAAGCTGTTTAGGTCAGTTGATGGCACAACATGGACTAAGTTATGTAGCAACTTACCTGCAGGTGCAGATGATATAGCCGTAAACTATGAGAGCAATACATATGCTTTTAGTATTGATAACAATAACACAATAAAATACACCAAGGACTTTAAAGCCTATAAGAACTTTGTTGCCGGTAATTGTGAGTCTTCATATTTTGATATTGGATATGCAAATGGTTTATGGTATTTTTCTATAGTAACCGGTACCGTTGCAACTTCAAAGGATTTGCTTACTACAAATCAAAAAGTAGACGATTTTCAGGAAACTGATGCAATTTCTAATACTTTATATAACTCAAATTTAGTAAAAATGATATATAGCGATGGCAAAATGTATGTGTTGGGCTTTCTGGGTAAAATTAGGGACATAACAGATATGGAATCAATTAAACGAGTTACATCTGAGCTTCAACTAAAAGACAGAATGATGGCTTCAATGGCAGGCATTGTAAAAATAGGAGATTCATTTCTTACGTACAGTAAATATGGAGAAATATTTAAGCATAGTGATGATAAATGGATATGTACATTTGGAAAGCAGTCACTAACGTATAAAATTAATAGTATACCTGATAAAAAAATCGTTCTAGCTCTGGCTGAAAATAGTGCTGTTTTACTTTCAGACGGAAAAGTTTCTGCAGAACATAAGATTAACTTAAAAGGGGATGTATGGAATTGGTATGATAATACTCTTAAAGTAAAATCAGAGAGCCATTATACAGCGACATCTACTGATTTTAAAAATTGGACAACTAACAAAGCTGCAAACGAATTTGCTGTAGGTGGTTTCGCGTATAGTGATAAAACATCAATAGTTTGTATCTCATCATCAAAGGATGTATACGCTTATTCTGATACAAAAGGTTATTATTCATTGAAAGTACTTCCACTAAATCCAAATTACATTACAAATATTGGTGGAGATATATATGTTGTTGGTAATGGAGGTGTTGGTCTTAAGATTTCCGACAAGTTAAAGACAACCGCCTTTAATATAAATAAGGAGACATGTTATAAAATAATTAAGGTAAAAGACACTTTCGTGGCACTTCATAAAAATTCCATCAGTACATCAAAAGATTTGAATACATGGACAACAACAAAAGTATCAGATAGCTATGCGTTAAATGATATTACCTATGATGATAAAAATAATATATTTGTTATTGCTTGCTCAAATGGAACACTTCTTACTTCAAAGGACCTAAAAACTTGGTATATTACAGATTTGAATATTTCGGTATCAGCGTATGGTGTTGCTTCATACAATGGATATGTTTACGTTGTTGCTGAAGGTGGAGTAATTATGGCTTCCAATAAACTTGTAACTTCAAGTAAAAAAGCAGTAGTTACTCAACTAAAAACAGACAGCAAAGAAATAACTGTATTCGTTGAAAATAATAAGCTGGTATTTTCCCAAAAGCCTTATGTTGAAAAAGGAATTACAATGGTACCAATAAATGATATAGTGTCAGCTCTCGGTGGTACAGTTGAAATTAAGGGGGCTTCAACTTACATTACCTTTAATAGTAAGACTTTAGAAGTAAAAGCAAATAGTGATAAAGTGACCATTAACGGTAAATCAGTAGCTCTTGGAACTAAAGCAAAGGCAGTTGGAAATACGGTATTTATTCCAGTACAATTTATATCAAATAATCTTGATTGCTCTTTGTATGTTGAAGGTTTCTCAAATACTATTTATGTTTCAAAGAAATAATGAGAATTTGAAATTCGATCTGGTAGGATGCGAGCGAAGCGAAGCAGACGGCAAGTCCTCTCACTCCGACCATGTTGGCGCTTGTATTATCTGCGGATAATACAAGCGTTTTTCACGTTGTAAAAAACGCGAAGCGCCTTACGGGTGAGACCAGTCTCTAGCGCTTGTATTATCTTCGGATAATACAGGCGTTTTTCACGTTGTTCAAAACGCAAAGCGCCTTACGGGTGAGACCAGTCTCCCCGTAAGCCCCTCTGGCCTCCCGGCGGGGACATACGGCGCTTGTGTTTTCTTTAGGAAAATTCATGCGCTTACCCGTGGTCGGAGTGTCGCCTCCAGATAAATCTGGAGGACATTGTACTTATTACAAATTGCATATTATTATTAGATAATTGAAAATAATTTAATCAAATCGGACAACCCTAATCACGTGGTTATGATAATCAACGAAGTACAAATTGTTGAGGGAGTCTATCCTAAGTCCATGAACGCCTATACAAGCGCATAGAGCAGGCCCGTTATCACCCGAATTACCTTTATTACCGTTACCCGCCACCGTATATACCAGATTTCTTTCCAGGTTGACCATCCTTATTTGATATGAACCAGTATCTCCAATAAAAATATTCCCTTTTGAATCCACTTCTACAGCATGGGGGGATTCAATTCCAATGGTTCCCTTTTTGTGCAACGGACCGCCTATGTAAGCATCATTTATTTTCTCAAATTCAACAATTGGTCCTGGCTCCCCTTTCCCAATTATAGTGGATATTATCCCCGAATCAGCATCCACTTTTCTGATTGCAAAATTAAGGCTATCCATTATAAATACATTGTCCTTGCTATCAATTCCCAATCCATAAACGTCATTGATTTGAGCTTTGCTCGCAAGGATACCATCACCACTATACCCGGGGATACCCGTCCCGGCATACGTTGAAATAATACCATCTATGTTGATTTTTCTGATTCTATCGTTTTTGTAGTCATTGAAATACACATTTCCCTTTGAGTCAACGACAACTCCGGCAGGATAATTTAGGTATGCATCCGTTGCCCTTATGCCTTCTCCGTTATATCCTGTTTCACCAGTCCCAGCAATTGTCTCAATTACTCCTGTTCTGGAACTGACCATTCTTATTCTTTGGTTATATGTATCTGCAATAAAGATATTTCCAAGATTATCTACGAATAGACCTTCTGGTCCATTTAACTTAGCATTAATTGCAAGCCCCCCATCACCCTCAAAGCCTTTGTAACCACATCCTGCAACAGTTGATATAATTCTTGTTTTATAATCAATTTTCCGAATTGTATTGTTGTGTATTTCAGCTACATATACATTGTTGTCCTTATCTACCGCCAAGCCAGCAGGGCCATTAAGATGAGCTGCGTCAGCTTTTTCTCCATCTCCGCCATATCCTGCAACACCTGTGCCGGCAAATCTATAAATTGTGCCATTTGCCCATTTTTCGTGGTAATACATAACGAATCACCTCCATAAATTTGTAATAATTAAATTTTATATGAATAATACGACAACAGGGTGTCATATTTACGAGTAATTTCATTAAATATTTTATTTCTTTTCACGTTCCTACAAAACGCAAAGCGGCATACGGGCGAGACCAGTCTCCCCGTACCCCGATGGCCCAAAATAAAATGCTTGTAAACAAATACATTGTATGCTATTATTTACTAACTAATATCATTTTTTCTACATATTTTATCTAATTTTTTGTCTTAATCTAGCCAAGAAACCAGATAGCCACAAGCAGATTTAGGTTACTCAAAGCAGAACCGGACGCACACAAGCCAAACCGGATTGCTCCGCTAGCAGAACTGGGTTACTCACAAATATAACCGGATAGCTCGCAAGCAGAACTAGATTACTCA
>JAEZFR010000186.1 GCA_023417285.1 Bacillota bacterium | reverse complement strand
GGTGTGAGCTGTCATATGATGTTTTGATAGTAGCGGTTGGTGTTAGACCTAATACAAATCTTGTCAAAGATGCGGGTGGTAGCGTAAACAGAGGCATTGTTACCGATAACAAGCAAGAAACCTCCATCAAGGATGTTTATTCTGCAGGAGACTGTACCGAGAGCTATGATATCTGCACTAGTCAAAACAAGATCCTTGCACTTCTTCCGAATGCATATATGCAAGGTGAGATAGCCGGAATAAATATGGCTGGCGGTGACAAGGTATTTGACACAGCAATGCCTATGAATGCAATTGGGTTCTTTGGTTTACACATGATTACAGCAGGTGCGATGGAAGGTGAATGCCTTGAGTCTATTGATGAAAACAACTACAAAAAGATGGTATTCAGCGATGGGCTACTCAAGGGTTACATACTTATTGGAGAGATTAGCAGAGCAGGTATATATACATCGATTATCAGAGAAAAGACTCCTCTTTGTGAAATAAACAGCGACTTGCTGAAGACGAGTCCACAGCTTCTGGTTTTTGACAAAGCAGTGAGAAGAAAAAAGCTGGCAGGTGCCAAATAATCATTTGATATGAGGGTGGGGTAGTACCGTATTCGGCGGGAACCCCCTCATTGATTAGTTTATTCAGAAAGGGAGGATATAGATGAAAATATCAGTTGGAAACACTTATTATTCTGAGATTAATGAGCAAATCAGAAACTCGTCCGACTCAGAGATAATTCTTGATGAAGTATATGGTCAACGATATATAGGGTGCGGCATTAAAGGAAAGCAGATTACTATAAACGGGACACCCGGAAATGCTCTAGCTGCTTATATGGATGGAGCTGAGATTGTGGTTAACGGCAATGCACAAGACGCTACAGGTGATACAATGAATGATGGTAAGATAGTTGTATACGGTAACTGTGGTGATACTACCGGATATGGCATGCGTGGCGGTAAAATTTTTGTAAAAGGTAATGCTGGTTATAGAGTTGGAATTCACATGAAGGAGTACAAGGATCAAAAACCTCTTATTATTATAGGAGGAAAGACAGGAGACTTTTTGGGAGAATACCAAGCTGGTGGAATTCTTATAGTTCTTGGAATTGGTGCTGAGGGAATTCCTGTAGGAAGCTTCTGTGGAACAGGAATGCATGGGGGCGTTATATTTTTAAGAAGTGAGCAGGTTCCTTCTGATCTTCCATCGCAGGTTATGTCCACAAATGCTACAGAGCAGGATAAGGCTCAGATTGAAGCCTATGTACAAGAATTTTGTTTGTATTTTGGTTATGATAAGGATGAAATATTAAAATCAAATTTTATTAAGCTTACAGCAAATACCAAAAATCCTTATAAGCAATTGTATACACATAACTAATTTACATGTATAATTATTCCTGTATGACAAAATAACATTAATAATACCCATAAGATTGGGTATTATTTGCGTATTAAAAGTTTTAATAATTGGGGGTGGGGCAATGTCTTGCTCAAATAATGATATTCTTAAGTTTATTGAACTAAATGATGTGAAGTTTGTTAGATTGCAATTTACAGACATTTTTGGACGTATGAAAAATATTGCGATCAATTCTAAACAGCTAGAAAGGGCTCTGGTGGAAGGTATAATTTTTGATGCATCAGCCATAGCAGGTTTTTCAGAGGTAGAACAATCGGATATGTTGTTGCTTCCTGATCCAAGCACTCTTTCTATAATTCCTTGGAGACCACAACACGGTAAAGTGGCCAGACTTATTTGTGATATAAAAAATTTTGATGGCTCCCAATTTACAGGAGATCCAAGATACATACTCAAAAAGTCTGCAGAAAAGGCTACAAAGTTAGGGTATACATTTAATATTGGTCCTGAATGTGAGTTCTTCCTCTTTCACACCGATTCGGAGGGAAGGCCCACTACAAAAACACATGATTCTGCTGGGTATTTTGACCTTGCGCCAATGGACATGGGTGAGAATTGCAGAAGAGAAATTTGCATGGTGTTAGAAGATATGGGCTTTGAAATAGAAGCTTCTCATCATGAAAATGCTGCAGGACAGCATGAAATAGACTTTAAATACAATGATGTTCTTTCAGCGGCTGATAAAATAATGACATTTAAGACTGTAGTTAAGATAGTTGCACAGAGAAACGGTCTGCATGCAACCTTTATGCCAAAACCAATTGTAGACACTTATGGATCTGGTATGCATATTAATATGTCAATATCTAAAGACGGTAAGAACTTATTTGCAAATGAAAATGACAACAGAGACATTTCTGATGTTGCAAAAATGTTTGCAGCAGGTATTCTTAAGCATATTAAGGGAATAACAGCAGTATCCAATCCACTAATTAATTCTTACAAGAGATTTGTTCCGGGATTTGAAGCACCAGTTCATATAGCGTGGTCCCATATGAATAGAAGTCCTCTTTTGAGAATTCCAGCACCAAAGGGAGATGCATCAAGGATAGAACTTAGAAGCCCTGACCCTTCATGCAATCCATACCTTACATTAGCCTTGCTACTTGAGGCTGGACTTGATGGACTAAACAATAAATTACAAATTTCCGATCCTATTGATTTTAATACCTATAGTCTTACACCTGAGCAGGAAAAGAAATATGGTATTGAAAGACTGCCATCAAATCTGTACCTTGCACTTGAAGAGATGAAAAAAGACTCTTACGTAAAAGAAGTACTTGGCCAACACATTTATGATAAGTATATTCAAGCCAAGGAGAATGAATGGATAGCATATAATAATTCTGTACATTCATGGGAGATTGATAATTATCTTTCTGCATATTAATAGAGTATAATCGTTTAATTCCCTGTACAGGTGGAGGTGATTGCCAGTGGGTTCAGGGGGAGTTCTTATTGTATGCAGCAAAGTGGAATTAGTCAAGGAATTACGTACCCTTATGACCCAGCAAGGGTATTCGCCTGTTGAATATTCTTTATCAGCTGATGCTGCCAGAAGAAAAGTAGATATTTTTGAACCAGATATTATATTAGTAAATGCTCCTTTACAAGACGAATTAGGAATTGACTTTGTCCTTGATATATCCGATAAGACCGATGCTGGTATTGTTATGTTGGCAAAGCATGATTATCTTGAAGAAATGCAGTTTAAACTTGAAAAAGTAGGAGCGTTAATTCTTCCAAAACCTATTAATAGAATGACATTACTCCAAACTGCTAGGTTTGCGGCACAATCCAGAAAATCCCTACGTGGGCTTAAGATGCAAAGGGACGACCTGGAGAAAAAGATACAGGACAGGAAGATTGTTGAGAAGGCAAAATGGTTGCTTGTAGAAAGAATGAACATGACTGAGCCGCAGGCTCACAGGTACATACAAAAGAGAGCTATGGACAATCGTGAGTCTCAAATAAAGGTAGCAGAAGAAATATTAGAAACTTTTGTATAATTTTAAAAAAAGTGTTGCGTAAACCATTTTTTAGTGCTATACTAATATTAAGTTAATAAATTCAGCAACGAAGCTGCTAAGAATCATTTTTGATTTTTATGCAGCTTTATTTATTTGAATTTATAATATTGTCTATACGTATAGCTGGTTTTAAAAAATTAATATTTTGATCACAATGGCGTGTTTTAAGATTTTCCATAACCTTAAAACGCGCCTTTGCTTTTTAACAAAAAAATGATTTATTTTATTTTGATTAGGAGGGGTTTTTATGGAAATAAACTTCGGGGACAGCTCTTTTGTACTTGTATCAACTGCATTGGTATTTATTATGACACCAGGGCTTGCACTATTTTACGGTGGTATGGTTAAAAGAAAGAATGTCTTAAGCACAATAATGGCTTCATTCTTTATATGTGGATTAGCATCCATTATGTGGGTTGCAATAGGATATTCTTTATCCTTTGGTAAGGACATAGCTGGTATAGTTGGTAACTTCCAGTGGGCGTTCTTAAATGGTGTTGGTGGAGCGCCAAATCCAGATTATGCTGGTACTATACCGCATACCTTATTTGCAGCATTTCAGATGATGTTTGCAATAATAACGCCAGCACTTATTACCGGTTCTTTAGTTGAAAGAATGAAATTCTCATCACTAGTAATTTTCATAGCGCTATGGTCATTAATAGTATATTACCCATTAGCTCATATGATGTGGGGAACGGACGGCTGGTTAAGATCTCTAGGGGCAGTTGACTTTGCAGGTGGTAATGTCGTTCATATTAGCTCTGGTGTATCAGGATTGGTAGCAGCGCTTATTCTTGGAAAGAGAAAAGGCTATGGGGTAACCGCTTCTCAGCCTCATAACATTCCATTAGTATTTATTGGTGCAGCACTCCTTTGGTTTGGATGGTTCGGATTCAATGCTGGAAGCGCATTGGGAAGTGGAGAGCTTGCAGTACATGCATTCTTAACAACTAACACTTCTGCTGCTGCAGCACTTCTGTCATGGATGGTAGTTGAAAGGATTACTCGTGGAAAGCCTACAATGCTTGGTGCCGCAACAGGTGCAGTAGTTGGGCTGGTAGCGATAACTCCTGCGGCAGGCTTTGTTCCAATATGGTCAGCTATTATAATTGGAGCAGTAGTAAGTCCACTTTGTTACTTTGCAATGAGCGTAATTAAGGCTAAGTTTGGATATGATGATGCATTAGATGCATTTGGCTGTCATGGTATTGGTGGTATATGGGGCGGAATCGCAACAGGTTTATTTGCACAGAACAAGATAAACTCTGTAGCACAGTGGGACGGTTTGATATATGCTGGTGAAACAAGATTAATCGTTGCTCAGCTAATTAGTATCGGTGTTACAATAGCACTTGCAGCAACAGCAACAGCAGCTATAATGTTTGCCCTAAAAGCAATTATGAATATCAGAGTTGCTTCTAGAGAAGAGGCAGAAGGCCTAGATATATCACAGCATGGTGAATCCGCTTATCCATCATTCTCAGGAATGGATTAATATGTAAACACCTACAGAAAGGATGATTATTATGAAGAAAATAGAGGCAATTATTCGTCCAGGTAAGTTGGAAGAATTAAAG
>JAEZFR010000145.1 GCA_023417285.1 Bacillota bacterium | reverse complement strand
TGTTTTGTAAGTATGCAAAATTTTAAGTGTTGCTCAGAACTTTATAGTATCCATAGCCATTTATATCCTTGAGCATTCAAACTGACTCATTATACTTATTTACATGGTTTCTTTATGAATGTAGTTTTTACTTGTTTGATATCTTCCCTACATTCTTAATTATTATAGAAATTGTTCCATCAGGGTTGTTTATGAATTCTATTTTATCCCTTTCATCAGCATACTCTAGTGGAAAGTTTATCTCAATTCCAGTGTCGGTCTTTATCTTGTGCGTTTTAAACTTCTTCTCTGTATAGTGCTCTACTACTGTTTCAGGCAAAGCTATTTTCTTTTCTTCTAAACCAGCCTGTGATATCTTCTCAACATATTCATTCTGTACACCTAAATCCCGTTCATAAACCTTGTTTGCCACATCCTCAATATGAATCTCACCTGACTGTGTCAAGCTTTCGGCAACCGCCTTCTTGAGCTTAATAGCCTTCTCAAAATCCTCATCATAGTATTTTTTATTTATCGACTTTGTAACCTTATCAATGATTTTCATTTTAGCATTATCTGATAGCTGGCAGCCACACTTGAGCAATATATTTGAAAGATAGAATTCCTTTGCTCCGTTTATTTCGTATGCCTTTTCCAGTAACCTTATGCTTAAATCCTCAAGGTTTACCAATACACATTCATCTAGCTTTTGGCCATCCTGTGGCAGCAAAGTCTGATACCTGATAATTGAATTCACAGCCCCCGCTTCATCGTTATCCACCCAGTGAGTGAAGCCTATCTTGTAATTAAGTTTTAATATACCAAGGTGCTTTTGGTTATTTTCCTCAAAAATACAGCATACTAAGTCAGCTGAAGGAATATCCACATTCTTCTGCATGACTTCAAAAAGCCTTTTCGCTATTTCAGCTGATATAGCAACAAATTCTTGCTCATTGCTAGATAACTCGCTGCATAGAAACATTATCTCGTTGCTCTGAGTATCACCATAGAATTGCGCTTTTTTAATATTTGTATCGTCAACAACCTTTTGTAGGTGCTTTTCAATATAACTATTGAGATCATCGTTCATGGATAGTTCTCCACCTGAGAGCATTGGCATACTAGAACCACTGTCAAGCACATGAAGAATTGCTCTGTTTATTTTAATTTCACTCATTTGTATTCCCCCTAGGTCATTGGTTTGTATTAAGAATATCCTTTTATCGTACATTTTAGATATAGCCTCTATACCATCTCTACTCCTGTAACTATTCTTTATAACTACATTCGAAATAATTCTTCAATATCCTCGCGAGATAGCTTAGTTATAAGGGTTTCACCCTTTTCGATTACTGCGTCCACCAGTTGCTTCTTTCTATCTTTTAGACTCAGTATTTTTTCTTCTATTGTGCCGTGTGTAATAAGCTTCATTACATGGACATTCTTTGTTTGCCCGATTCTATATGCTCTATCCGTTGCCTGATCCTCAACGGCAGGATTCCACCATGGGTCATAATGAATTACTGTGTCTGCTCCTGTGAGGTTTAGCCCTGTTCCACCTGATTTGAGAGAGAGCAGAAAAATCTGTCCCTCTCCTGAGTTGAACCTTTTGACTAATCGCATCCTTTCTTCCGATGGTGTTGCACCATCCAAATATAAGTATTGTATACCGCTAGTGTCAAGCCATTTTTTAATAATAGCCAGCATAGAGGTAAACTGCGAAAACAGTAGTATTCTATGGCCTCCCTCAAGAGAGTCCTCTACTATCTCCTTAAGCAAGGATAGCTTTCCACTTTCACCCTCGTAGTCCTCCATAAAGAGAGCAGGGTGACAACATAGCTGGCGAAGTCTTGTCAGTATGGATAGTATTTTTATTTGACTCCTTCCTATGCCCTCTCTATCAATTTCATTCATTATTACGCCACGAGCCTCTTCAAGGTAGGCAACATAAATCTTCTTTTGCTCTTCTGTCAACTCTGCTTCAATAACATGCTCAATTTTTTCCGGCAACTCCTTTAAAACGTCTTGCTTTAGTCTTCTTAATATAAACGGCTTAATATGCCTGCTCAATGTACCAATACAACTGCTATCCCCTTTTGAGATAGGGATTTCGTACATATCTGCAAACTTGCCATGGGACCCTAGATAGCCCGGTAGAATAAAGTCAAATACAGACCATAGCTCGGTTAGGTTGTTTTCCATAGGCGTACCTGTAAGCGCTAACCTATGCTGTGATCTTATTTGTTTAACAGCCTTTGCAGCAATAGATGCCGGATTTTTTATGTGTTGGGCCTCGTCTAGTATACAGTATCGGAAGCTATCACTATAGTCCTCAATATCACGCCTAATAAGTGCATAAGAGGTAACAATTACGTCCTTGTTGCTTGCTTCTTTTATTAGCATTTGTCTCTCTGATTTTGACCCTACAACAGCTGTAAAGGTAAGATCGGGAGCAAATTTTTTAATTTCCGCACACCAGTTAAATACCAAGGACGTTGGGACTATAACAATAGATGTACCCTGCCCATGGTGCTGTTTATCATATTTTAAAAGTGCAATTACCTGCAATGTCTTACCTAGTCCCATATCATCCGCAAGAATCCCCCCAAGCCCATATGTGCAAAGGGTTTTCATCCACTTAAAGCCCAACTTTTGGTAATCTCTCAGTATTGCACCCATTCCATCCGGGGCCTTGAACTCCGTCTCTTCAGGCGCCCCAATATCTCTTAACAAGGCCTTTAATGCTGAGTTTCTTTCAAAAAGCTTTAGCCCACTTTCCTTTAGCATGGTATCTAGGTATAATGCCCTATACTTTGGCAGCTCAATAATATCCTTCTCAAAATCGTAGTCATCTAGCTCTAATTGACTAGCTATTTCATTCATCTTTAATAAAGCATCATTATTAAGAGGCAGAAAACTGCCATCCTTTAAACGATAGTATTTTTTCTTTTGACGAATACTGTTAATAATATCTTTGAGCTCCCCCTTAGTGGTACCTTCTATGGTAAAGTTGAATTCTAGAAAATCATTCACTGCATTCAATCTGAGAAAACCTGTAATTGAGGGTGCCCTTCTAATGCTCATTGCCTTGAAGCTATCAGAGTAATAAAT
>JAEZFR010000124.1 GCA_023417285.1 Bacillota bacterium | reverse complement strand
AAATCAGTTTTGTGGATATAGCTTTACAAACGGAATTTTCATTTACCATTTTAAATCCCCTTTCTAATAGTTTTTTGAGAAAAAAAGACAGCCTGATTTGTTGTTCAAGCTGCCCTAATGACTTAATCTCAATATTTAGTTTTTTGAGTACTACATTTTATCAAGTGTTCGATCTTTATTGAATTAACAGTGGAAAAAAGATTTATAAACAGAAAGGATTTTCTTGAGTTCAAGCACTTGAAATTTTTAGAGCTAATCATTCATGATTATATTACAGAATTTTTCTATTTCGTTTTTTCTGTTTTCAATATCACCTTTATACTCGATAGAACAGAGTCCCAAACTATTCTTTGGTACTATTTCTAAGTGTCCATAAAAGTGTTCTATGCTTTCTATTATTCTATTACACTCCTTCATACTCGGTCCTGTTCGCAATGCAATACTATATCCCTTTTTCCCATGACCAATTATTGCATGTGGCTCGTGTGTATTACACCAAGGGGTGCATCTGTCTATAAATGATTTAAATTGTCCGGGGATATCGGCCCAATAAGAAGGTGCTACTGAAATAATAATATCAGCCCAACAATATTCTTTGACGACATTTAGAACATCATCATTTTGTATACATTTTGCTGTTTTATGACATACCCGGCATCCTTTACAAAACTTTATTTCATAGTCATCAATACAAATGTTTCTAATATCATATTTTGCTTCCAATAATGAGTTGACTACGTTTATTATTTCGGCTGTGGCACCATTTTTTACAGGGCTACAGTTTACCAATAAAACATTCATCAATAGACCTCCTCAAATTGCTGTTTGCCTATATGGTATTATAAATTTGTAATACCATATTTAGATATAAAAAGACATAGCTACTCCCTTAGGGAGTAGCTATGTCTTTTTGGTGGAGCATAGGGGACTTGAACCCCTGACCCCCACACTGCCAGTGTGATGCGCTCCCGATATGTCGGGTGTGCACCCCCACAAAATCTTATATATATGAAGATATATTTCAGCTTAAGAGAGTTTATAATGGTTAGTCAATATTACGATGCTACATCTGGTGCTTTATCTTCGGTGATACAATCCAGTCCGTTTAGAAATTGACGCACATTCATATTCAATTCAATGTCTAGCTTATATCCCCGAAATACACTGACCCGCTTTACAATGTAATTGGTAATCATCTTTTTAATTTCCATATCACTGTCATAAAAGATCTCAGACCATGTACGTATACGAGTAAGCTCAGTCTTCATTTCTTCAATTTTTGCATTACCGCTTTCCAGTTCTGCATTCAGTGTAGTAAGTCTTTCACTAGTAGAAATAACCTTATTGCGACTTTCATTTACAAGTTCGGACAAGACTTCTTTTGGCATGTCGCTTTTTCCATGAACCACCTTGATTACTTCTGCCTTTAGTAATTCATACTCTTTGTTGGCCTTACTATTCTCTGCCTTGACTCTTTTTAGTTCGGCCCGTAGTTCAGCTATTTGACGATCCTCAACACTTCCCATAATCATACTATCTGAAGCTTCTCCCATACGGTCGAAAATCTGATGCAATACCTGAGTCACAGCATCATCAAGAAGATGCATAGTGTATCCAGTTTGTCCGTCGCATTCACAACGGTGTCTTGTCTTATTATAACAAACATATCGAATTCGCTTTATTACCTTTTTATCACCGTTCGCTAGTTTTACTGTTTTACCATTGGTTGTTAAAACTAGACGGCCACCGCAATGACCGCAAAAAACATTTCCAGACAGGAGCGATTGACCTGCAGTGTTAAGTGGGACTGTTCGCTCATTATTCTTCTCTTTTGTTCGTTCGTCCATTAACTTTTGTGCAAGGTCAAAAGTTGATGGTTCAATAATTTGCAATTCTTTAAAAGGCTCAGAATAGGTAGTTCCACTTTTAAGGACACCTTTATATATTACGTTGTGAAGTATTCTGCCAACTGATGCTTCGTGCCAATTGCCACCACTCCTATTTTTAATACCTTTTTCATTCAGGAATGTTGAAAGTCGCCAACGTCCATACCCTGATGATACACATAGATTAAACATCATACGTACAACTTCAGCTTCTTCTTTATTTATAACTAACTTGTAAACTTCATGTTTGCGCTTGTTGATAATACCACTTTTTTCGAGATGATATCCGTAAGGAGGTGTTCCTCCACGGAAGCGGCCTTCCTGCACCATTTGACTCAATGCTGTTTTAGTTCTAATTGATGTCTTTTTACTTTCACCACTTGCTTGCCAGAATCTAATATAATTTGTCAGGAAGTCTGTGTGTGAATCAAATCTTTGCTCCCCCTCATTTACACTCCATACCCTAACTCCCGATTCTACAAGTTGCTCCAGTATGAATGGCGTTTCTTCGGCAATACGACCAATACGATCAAACATGAATACCAAAAGAATGTCAAATTTGCCTTGCTGCGCATGGTCTTGAATAAGCTTTATCTTATCACGATTAGCTGCACTAACTTTAAATCCAGAAACACCATTTTCTTGTTCTTCCCGGATAATAGTCCACCCCATCCGTTCTGCAAATTCATGACAAGCTTTTCTTTGCATAGGAATATCTGCATTGTTATGATCATCAAAATCAACCTGCTTTGCAGTTGAAACTCTATATAAACAATAAACTCTTTCAGCCATTTAGTATCCGTCCTCTCATATCATATTAATATAGTGTGTGAGATCGGACACTTGATTATATTCAATTACCAAGGTACTGCTGGTTTTTCAACCACAATTAGTATCTCACATTATGTAAAAGAATGCCACGCTATTATAGGTTTTCTTTGAAAAGTACTATTGAAGCATTGTGGAAATTATATCAAATAACTTTAATAGTATAGGCTTTAATCAATGTTTTTTTAATGAAACCGGCTGCTTCTTTGTTAGGTTCATGGGAAAATAAAAGGGTAATAGGCTTACCATTAATAATTAATTTAATAGAATCTTGTTTTATATCGTCTTTTAATGTTTTCATAACAGCACCTCACTCAATTCAAGTATAAAATCTTACAAGAAATTCAAATAACCACACATTTAATAAATCAATCATATGTACCTTTTCACAACACATCTATGTACTGAAAAGTTATTCAGTACATAGTCTACTGTGATAAAAACAATAATCTATTTCGCCAATTCAAACTTCAATTTCAACTTCCTCGCAGGGTTTAACCTCTTGGCTCCGCTCCGGTATTATCAGCAGTCATTTATGCCTGGCATATTGCCATTATCCATGTGAACCGCCGAATGCAGTTCTTTTATACATGGAACACAAATTAATTCCACTGCTGTATGATTGGCGTATATATTCCACTCTTCATCTGCTGTCAAGTGCCCAAGCAAACCCATCTCACATTTAACTATTTATTTCCTTTGCTGTTGACGGGCGCCTAAGACACCGATACAATTAAAGTACCTATATACTATGATTTGATGACAGAGTTATGTTATCAAGGTTCAAGGGTGGGCGGCAGCACAATGGGTGTGAAAAACGATTGGTTGTCGCCTTTTTTATTTTCATAAACTGCTATTGCAATTTAGAGGAAAACGCCCTATAATTGAAAATATCAAAGGTTACTTTTCAGAGAGTACACCTAAACTTAATAGTTTTTGTAAGAAACTATCGAATACTCAGTGGTCGAAACACTGGGTATTTTTCGTTGTATGGGTTTAATTACAATTCTTTTATCCGTAACCTTTTTAAACTTGATGCTAGATACCAGCAAACCTCCTATGAAAAAGCCACCTATAAAACCAAGAATAAAAACCTGAATAACATGAGAAAACGTGTATAAATGCATTATTTCTTCCTCCCTTCTATGAATTTTCTTCTTCCATCGGCTTTGATTTTAGTAAAAGTCCCTCACAGATCCAAAGAAGTCTGTCTTTTTCCCTATCAGTCAGCATTGGAAGAACCTTTTCAAATGTTGAAATTATCCTTTTTTCTTCAGTTGACAATGTTGACATATCTATCACTCATTTCCTATTTAAAATATCAAACTTGGCTATGCCATAATTATACATGCCTTCGCCAATATTGTCAATGTTTATACTTGATATTTATTGACTATGCCAAATAGTTTTGATAATATTATTTTGTCAAAGGAGGTAATAAAGTGAATAAGAGACTAAAAGAATTAAGAAAGATTCTAAATTTAAGCCAAAGTGAATTTGGAAAAAAACTTGGCGTTACTGGCCCAGGTATCTCAAAAATAGAAAGTGGGGATAGATCTCTTACTGAACAGATGTTACTATCCATATGCAGAACATTTGATGTCAACGAAAATTGGCTTAGAACTGGTAAAGACGAAATGTTCAAACAACTAGATAGAGAAGATGAATTAGCAAAATGGGCCGGATCTTTGGTTAGTCCTAATAATGATAATGAATTTATGAAAAAGTTTGTTTATGTATTAAGTAAACTGGATCTAGAGGACTGGAAGGTCCTTGAAAAAATTGTTAAATTAATGGCATCTGAAAAAGATAAAGGCTAGTTAACAAATACATAACTAGCCTTTTAACATATCAATAAATAGATATATTCTTTTTAAGATCCTAACATTATCTATGTTATTAAGCATTTCAATAATTAATTTTTTATACTGGATACTTTCAATATTTTTAGGTTCTGTTATTTGTTTTGTAGTCATGTACTATCTCCTAAAGTAACTTTTTATATTTAATGTGTATAATTCTCCCTTCTTTTAAAAAATGACAAGTCCATAATTCGGAATTGTAGTTATTTATTCTAAAAGCTTATGTATAAGTCCAGCATTTATATTTGAGTTACGCATTGTTCAAAACTATCTATTTATTGTCCAAAATTGAATAATACAAATAGTTGGTATTAATTATCTGCAATTATAACAAGATATTACATCAATAATTATTAAGGTGATATAATAAAAAAACGATACGAGCTATGCTATTTTGAGTTTCTTCCAAAGCTCAAAGATATAAGGAATAAATAACATAGTAATAATATTTTGCCTCCCTTCGAGGTTATATACTTTGCTTCATCTAGCTAGAGTATATATTGATGTTTGTTACTATGTCTACATTTATTTACCAAATAGCTTGATTTTATGTCTAAAATTTGAAAATATTCTGATTTTTGACGATATTTGATAAAATATGAACTTAATTCTATTAGGGCTACTATAAATATGGTAGTCTATGTTTGCGTTCACATAATTTAACATATAATATTATACTATCACCTTACTAAGGAGGTAGTATAAGTGTTAAAATTGTCAGTCCTTGATGACGATCCTCAAATGGTAGAACAGTATGAAAACTTAATCCCCGAATGGCTTAAAAGAAATAACCTTAATGGCGAATTAGTAATTGCTACAACGAGCCATACCAAATTTTTGGAAGAAGTTAAAAGTAATACAACAAATGTATGTATTATTGACATTAATCTGAAGGATAACGTCAATGGTATGTATATAGCGGAACAAATTAGAAAAAGCCACTCTACAATTGAAATTATTTTTGTAACTGGTTGTTTGGATTTTATTCAACGAGCCTTTGAAGTGCGAGCTTATCAATTCATTCAGAAACCTGATATGAAATTACTAGAAGAAACAATAATCAAACTAGCTAATGAAAAGGAATCTCTTGATCAAGATTATGTAGAAATCAAGTGTAACTCAGAAATCTATTTCATTCCTATTAATGATATAAATTTCATAGAACGGTTAAAAAGAAGAACTATTTTACACGCAAGAACAGGTGATTTTGTTACATATGAAGGGCTTGAAGATCTTGCCAATAGAATTGGAAGCAAGAAGATTAAACGTTGTCATAGATCTGTTTTTGTTAATTCCGATAAAATCTATTGTATAGATCTTAAACGTAAAATAATTACTTTACAAGATAGTACGACATGTGATATCGGACCTAAATTTTTTAGTTATTTTCATTCCACCGAAGGGATTAAATCTATATGAGTATTTGGTATTTATCGGTAAATACACTCTTTTCAACCCTGTCAGCCTTGCTTGTGTATCTATTTTTAAAAGTTAATTTTGATTTTAATTGTTCTAGAAATCGCTTGTTAGTTTTTTTAGCTTTGTTCGGCTTTATTAATGGTGTGATGTCAACTGCATGGTCACAATTTGTTAATTTACCAAGCGAATTTCAATCATTTAAACCGGTAATCTTATTATTACTTAGCATTCAAACGATCAGATTTGTGCTAAAGATAGACTGGGCTAAAACAGTTTTATCTTTCTTTATGGTAATGGTCGCTATGGGCTTAGGGAATTATTTAACCCCCCTGTTATTTTCTATATTGGGTTACGATATTACCGCTGAGACCATTTCTAATAATATTGACTTGTACTTTTTAGTAAATATTTCAATATATCTTATTTCAGCATTAATCACTTTTTCTACGCCCTACCTCGCAAAGCTGCGTAAAATAAAAAATTTAAAACCTGTATCCTTTCTCTTTGGCGTTGTTTTTTTGATGATGGCTATTAATATGAGTACTCATTTTGTTGAACACTTTAATTTAGTGTCGTTTGCACTAGTTTTAATATCATCACTTGCATTTGCTTTAATTTCTTTAATCTATGTCAATAAATATCAGCGAAATGAAGAGCTATCAGAGGAGCAAAGACAACAACACTTTTATAATGAATCGCTTAGCAAAACACTTCAGGAACTGAGATATTTTAAACATGACATAAACAATCATTTGTCAGTTCTGCGCGTGATGATAAAAAATAAAGAATATACAGAAGTCGATAAATATCTTTCTGAGATAAGCGATCAACAATTCATTAATACAACCAACACCGCAATTTATAATATTAAAAATGTAGCATTATTTTCACTTATCTCTTCTAAAATGGATAAAGCTAAAAATGCTAATGTTGTTTTTAATCTTAAAACTATAGGTACCATTGATTCTATCCCTGGATTAAAGGTATCTGAACTATGTGAAATACTTGGAATTTATCTTGATAACGCACTTGAATCAGCTGAAGTCAGCACTGAGAAGGTTATTGAGATGACAGTAATTGAATATTTGGATAGTATAGATATAAAGGTATCAAATAGTTGTCTCCAAATGCCGATTATGAGTAAGTTAAAAATAGATGGTTACTCTACCAAGGGTACCAATCGTGGGCATGGACTCGCAATAGTCGAAAAAATATTAGGAAAATATAAATATATTGTAAATATTATGACGTTTGATGAAATTACAATGCGCTTTAATCAGGATCTAAAAATAAAAAAGGCTTGATAAAAGCCTTTTTTATTTGCCAATTATTTAAGTAAAGACTTTGGACAATTGGGCTGGTATAAAGACCATATCCAACAAGCTCCTGCTGATGTTGTTGCTGCAAAAACACCTAGTGATGACAAAAGTAACAGTACAACCAATTTAAGGCGTTTAATCATAAAATCACCTCCAATATTAAACTATCTTTTATATTTCAGTTAGCTATTATAGCAAAATTCGATAAATTTAAACAAAATTCACTTTATTACCAACATTTTATAATAAATCTCATATTTTTGCTATTGTTTTTTTGATTTTGTCATTGGCAAACTATTTCCAAGTGATACTTAACTATATGGTTCTCGATTAAATTAACAGTGTTACCCCATTTTATTTCAAATGGAAGATTATTTGCGTTTCTAAGGTTTTTATTCAATCTTGAAAATTAAATTTGCTTATAAAATCATCAATATTCCAATCGTTATAATCATTCCACGTTTTTTTATTCCATATTTCGATTGAATTTGATACGCCTATTATTAATATGGCATTTTCCTTTGAGCCAACATATTGTACTAAATTATTAGGTATACGTAACCGTTTTCTTGTATCTACGTTCACTGTCATAAATAAAGGGTATGCAATTTGAGTGTCGTTTGGTCTATGTTCATCAATCCATTTCATAAATCCATCAAAATCCAGGGCATTAAAATTATAAAGTTTTGATATTTGTTTTGAATTTCTTGTAAAACCAGTTGTTGAAACTATCATAGAATTTTTCATACACATATTGGTTTTTAGTGCTTCATTCAGGCCATATAAACGCATTATTTGATTTATACTAATTCTCCCACTAGAAATTTCACGGTTTTTACACTCAATTATTGTATATTCTATTTTCCCGTTATTATTGACTTCTGATAATAATAAATCTATTTCTCCTCCGAAAAGCCTAAAATTAAGTTGAACATTAAATCCACAACAAGTTAATATATCATATAGAAGTTTTTCAAAATCTTTTCCAGATATATTTTGTGGGTATTTTGTTCCAATTTGAAGTTCATCTTTAATGATGTCATATACATCACTAATTTTTACTGATACACTATCGTTAGTGGAATAATAAGGATATGCAGGATGTATTTTATTATTTTGAACTAAGTTTTTAATGCTAGGTACCCACTCCATATCTTTTACCCAACTACTAAAGTCTGTATCTGCAAGTGGAATTAATTTCAAGCAGTCTTCTATAGGAATAATAGTCATCTGAAGTCCCCACTCTTGACTTTTCGAGTCTTTATTTATGGCTTGATAAAATTTGCTGGGTAATGTTATGCGATTATCCATTCCAAGGATATGCTGGTACTCTCCATATAAATTATAATTATTATTTTCATCACCAATCAATTTAGTTACCACCTCATATATTAATTTATTGCTAACTATAATTCTCTAATACACGAAATAAAAATAGCTCATCTTTGGCGTTTTCTAAATCGGATTCCCATAAACACACTTTTTCAAAAGTCCGCTTGCACTGCTTTTTGTATCCTTCAAACAGTTCAAATCTCCAAAAACAAAAAAGTAGTCCTTTGCACGAGAGACAGCAACATTCATAAGGCTCTTGTTTGCATCAATAAAAAAGCATCCGTCCTTACTGCCATACACTGTTGATAATATAATAATTTTTCTTTCTGCACCCTGAAAAGTATGTACTGTTCCGACACTAATTTTATTCCATAGGCTTGGAATATTCCTTCTAAGTTCAGCTTCTATGCATTTGACTTGTGCCTTAAATGGCGTAATAATCCCGACCAAGTTTTTTATTTCTTCTTTTGGATATGCATTTACTATAAACTCAAAACTGTTTTTTAGCCACTCGGCAATTTTCTCAGCTTCCACCCGGTTTAATCTGCTGCTGCCTTTTCTTCCTGAATAATCTGCGTCAATTTGCTTAAAGCCCATTTGAGGCCATTGTCTGATTGCAAGTTTTTTGTCCCCTTTGCCATTTCCTCTGAGTGGCTGAAGATTCCCTTTGTATACAAGCATATTGCAATATTCAATTATTTCATTATAGCAACGTCGGTGTTCACTTAGGAAAAGTCCTTTTTCGTTGAATTTTTCATATTTGCAGGACTTAGCTGCAACCTTCATTACGCTGGAGCAAGAGCTGTTTAAGCCTGTCCTTTCCAGTATTTCATATTCGTCCGTAGTCTGTATTACTCCACCTGTGAGTGCTAATGCTTTATCAAGTGCCCGGTTCACACTCCATACCGGCTCTATTTGATAAACGTCACCGACAACCACTGATTTTTTCGCAAGTGAAAATGCTCCGGCAGCAATTTCCGGTGTTACTTGCCCCGCTTCGTCTACAATAAGTAAATCAATATAATTGTATAGGAAAAAGTTTTTTTGATCTCCATATGCCAGAAATTGCTTGGGCAGCGTGAAAAAGGTCATGACAAGGCATGGCGTAATCATGCTAAGCCTGTTGTAAAATCGCTTCAAAACGTTAGCAAAGTTCTTACCTTTCTGCTTTTCTGTTAATTCATCTTCTCCGCTAGCCCACCTGCATTCAAAGTAGTGCACTGCCAGCCAAAACTCCACATATCTGTGCTTTTTGTCAAGCAAGCTGTTTATATAGTCCGGATTAATATTGTACTTTTCATCCTTATCATCACGCAAATCAAAATGGTGTTGCTTCAACTGTTCTATTTCAGTGTCATAGCGTTTCTTTAACCTTAAAACTTCTTCTTTTTTCTTTTTAAGATCCAAAATCGTCTTACTACAATCAGCATACAGTTTACTATATTCTTCCTTGATATCGTCTAAGCTCATATTTTCATTTAATAATTCCAGTTCATCCTCGTTCATAAATAGCCTGAATTCTGTTTGAATCTTCCGAGAAAAACTTTTTGAAAATCGCGGTAACTTATATAAGAGCGGAATCTTTTTATAGCAGTTTTCCCACTCTTTAACCCTTTGATGAATATTAGTTATAACAGCTTGCTTGTCCTCAATCTGCTCTGTTAAGTTACTGAGGAATTTTTCCATTGTTTCTCCATTAAAATCATACTTGGATGCTTTCTGAGCCAGAGACAGCAAGGACAGTCTGCTTTTTTCAATGAACAGCAGCTCCTTATGCAATTTATTCTGACAGTCAGTTATGTCATTGTACTGACTTCCAAAATATTTATTACAACTATCTATTAGCTTAGCTTTGGATTTTTCTATATTCTCTATATCTTCAACATCATTCACAAAGAATTCGCCCTTTTGATTGGTATATTGGTACCCTTTGCTTTTTGCGTCCTTTATCTTTGCTCCGGAGGGAAAGTAAGTAGCAAAGCTGTGTACACCTTCTATCCATCTTTCCTCAAGATTGGATATTCCTACAGCCTTGATGTTACCGAAAGAAGCAATAATATTTGTTACAGCTTGATTGTTTGTGGAGGATGCTACAATTAAAGGAGCCTTTTGCTTTTTCAGTGCCCTTTTAACATACATGTCCGCAACTATAGTTTGCAACAAAGTTGTTTTTCCCGTTCCGGGAGGTCCATTTACCGCCAGAATCTCACCTTCGTCCATACAGTTAAAGTGATTTACGGCTTCCCTCTGTGAATGAGACAAAGCGTACTCTCCACCCATTTGTCCGCAATGATCCTTCATGGTGTTTATATTATTTTCAATAAGAGTGCGTGTGCATGATATTTGAGTTGAAACGAAATTGTCATACAGAGATTTTGACTGCTCATCTTCCATAAGATGATTATACAAATTCATAATATGATAAGTTGAATTAATAGTATTATCTAAGAATATATATGTATTATTTTCTAAATCAAAAAACTGTTCTTTTTCATCCAAATTTCTTATTCTGTTTTCATGGAATTCCGAATCTGTAACAGCTTTATAAAATTGCTTAAAAAACACCGCATAATCAGACCATGTTTCAATTTTCTCAACTTGGTCTACATGATTACTTATAAATTTGTCAACTT
>JAEZFR010000098.1 GCA_023417285.1 Bacillota bacterium | reverse complement strand
CAAAAACTGAAGAGCTCTGATAACATGATTATTTACTGTTCTAATAAAGGCTATGTTATAAACAAGGACTACGAAATACTAGCAGAGATACCAAATTTAAAATTAGTATCAAAGGATTGCAGTACACTATATGTTTTTGCTGGTGGTACACTGGGCTCTCTACCTCTTTATGATTTCAAAATGCTATCTGAAGAGGCGGCTAAACAGCTAGATGGAAGAACACTCACACATTCTGAAAAGAAAGAGTACTTTGTTAAATAGCATTAGTGTCAAATTTTTAATTAAAAATTAGCAAAAAGAAATAAGGGATGGTCCCCATCCCTTATTGTTGAAATAATTCAGCATATTGCTCGCCAATGAACATCTTTCTTCTGAATTATTTAAGAAGTGTCCTATCAAAAAATTCCTTCTGTGTTTCGGCTAGTGCTTCGTCCAGCCTTTCTACAACCTTTTGCAAAGATTCATATGTAATGGTTGCACCTGGTTCAAAACGTATAGTCTTAGAGTTAATTAGGGTTCCTGCTGTCATTACCCTTCTCTTGAACATTCCCTTTGCAACACTATATCCCATTTCTGACTTGAAAAATTCAACTCCAATCATAAGTCCTATTCCTCTGACCTCTTGAATTATTAATGGGTACTTAAGCCTAAGAGCATTCAGAGCTTTCAGCAGGTAATCACCCTTCTCATATGCCACCTTCGGAATATCATTTTCAAGCATGTAATTAATTGTCGCAAGTGCTGCTGAACAAGCCAGTGGATTACCACCAAAGGTTGGAGAGCCAAGCAACCAGGGATTTTCCTGAAGCTCAGTTACCCATAGGTGAGGCCTTGCAATGATACCTGTGATGGGCATTACACCACCTCCAAAGGCTTTTCCGTATGTCATTATATCGGGTACTACATCTTCAGCCTCGCACCTAAACATAGCGCCCGTTCTTCCCATTCCAGTCTGAATCTCATCAAATATCAAGAATACTCCATATTCATCACAAATTTGACGCACTTCCTTCAGGTATCCCTCTGGTGGAATAACTATGCCCGCCTCACCCTGAATTGGTTCTAAAACAACTGCCGCAACCTTTTCCCCCACATGCTGAAGGTTTTTTATTGCCTTTCTAATATCTGCCGCATTACCATACTCCACATGTTGAACCTGCTGAACCATCGGAAGATAAGGAGTCCTGTATGTGCTCTTCCCACCTATCGAAACTGCACCCATGGACTTACCGTGAAAACCATTTATTGCAGATATATACCATCTTCCGCCCGAAGCAATTCTTGCAAGCTTGATAGCCATTTCGACAGCTTCTGCCCCCCCATTTGTAAAGAAGCAGTACTGCAAATCGCCGGGAGTAATGTCAGCAAGTACTTTTGCAAGATAACCTCTCAAAGGGTCTACAAGCTCCTGACTATGAAGAGCCTGCCTGTTGAGCTGCTTTGTGACAATCTTTAAAATCTCAGGGTGCCTGTGACCAAGCATATAAATTCCAAACCCTCCAAGACAGTCTATAAATTCTTCTCCATTTACATCATAGAAGTAATCTCCCTCGTCCATCCATTCAATAAAAGCAGCATTTGTTGATACAGATTTCCTATATTTTAGCCAACCTGGATTGACAAAGGTGTTGTAGTTTTCGATAGAATCTGTTTCTATTTGCTTTCTATCTGATGGGCTAAGCTCATCAGACGTAATGTAGCCCAATACTTTCTTTAGTTCCAATTTTGCATTATTAATATCCATGTTATCTCCCTCTTCTACCTAAACCAGCCTATTGGTGACGGTTCAAGATTGATGTTAATTTGTTTTACCTCTGTGTATTCCTCAAACCCGAAGGTACCCAGCTCTCTTCCTATCCCACTCTGCTTATACCCGCCCCATGGAGCTTCGTTAAAAGTTGGATTGTAGCTGTTAATCCAAGTAATTCCTGCTCTTAGTTTTTTTATCACCCTCATAGCCTTTGCACCATCTGTTGTAAACACTCCTCCTGCTAAGCCATATACTGTGTCATTAGCTATTTCTATTGCTTGCTGTTCTGTTGAAAAGCGCTGAACTACCAAAACAGGGCCGAATATTTCTTCACGAACAATTGTCATATCAGGGGTGACATCTGTGAAAATTGTTGGTTCTACAAAGTATCCCTTTTCCAAACCGCCTTCTAATATTCGCTTTCCACCACACAGTATTGTTGCACCTTCTTTTATGCCTGTTTCAATATATTTAATAACCTTATCCATATGAGCCTTACTTATAAGCGGTCCCATCTCAGATAGATCATCACACCCCGGTCCTACAACTATGCTTTTTGCTCTCTCAACCAAGCGTGCTATGAATTTCTCGTAAATGCCTTCTTCTACTATAAGCCGAGAGCCTGCCGAGCAAACCTGTCCCTGATTGCAGAATATTCCAAAAAGAGTGTAGTCCACTGCAGTTTCAAAGTCTGCATCAGCAAAAACAATGTTGGGAGATTTCCCTCCAAGCTCAAGCGATATATTTTTGAGATTTCCGGCAGCAGCCCTCATGATGCTACGTCCCGTTGTAGTTCCTCCGGTAAAAGCTACCTTGTCAATATCCATATTACATGCAATCTCGTTTCCTACCGTTGCTCCTGCTCCCATTACAAGGTTTACTACCCCCTTTGGAAAACCAACCTTATCAAATATCTCAAACAGTCTAATTGCCGATAGTGGTGTTATTTCAGACGGTTTAAAAATAACTGTGTTTCCGGCTGCAAGTGCAGGAGCCATTTTCCAGGCTGCCATCAGCAAAGGATAATTCCATGGTACTATTTGCCCGCATACACCAATAGGTTCTCTCACAACAAGTGCCTGCATATTTTTGTCCGGGACATCATAGGTCTGTCCATGAGGTTTTGATGCAATACCCGCATAATATTTAAAACACTCAATGGTATCACATACATCATAAATGACCTCTCTTCTTGGTTTTCCATTGTCACTTAATTCAATTTCTACCAACTCGTCCTTTACATTTTCTATTTCAGCGGCCACAGCTAAAAGCAGGTTTGCTCGCTCGATTGGGCGTGTATTCTGCCAACCATCAACATAAAATGCCCTCTTGGCAGCACACACCGCCCTCTTGACATCCTGCTCATTTCCTTCTGTTACAACGGCTATAGTTTCTCCGTTCGCAGGGTTGATAATATCTCTTGATTCTCCGGACAATGAATATGTCCATTCTCCGTCTATGTACATTTTTAATATCTCATTTCCCATAGTTCCCTCCATTAATTTAGGTTTCTATATTTTGATATTTTAAGCTTACATATTTTTATTTCTTATATTTTTAGTGATTAGTTAATTTACAACTTGACTAAACTTGACCTATCCTCTTTTGATTTATTGCAGCTACTCTCTATTTGTTCTTAAATTCGGTCCATAGGTCGTCATACAATTTTGCCTTATCCCCTAGGTTATGAAGTAGCTGTCCCTTTTTCATTTCCTCCTCGGGCGGATTTGATGCAGGGTTGTTTTTAAAGGAGTCAGGTAGTAGTTCAAAAGCAGCTTTGTTTGGATTTACATATGGAAACTCATCTGAAACAAGCTTGCTAATATCTGGTCTTAGAATAAAGTCAATGAAAAGCTCCGCATTATCTTTATTTTTTGCGCCTGTAGGTATTACAAAATTGTCAACCATGAGGCATAACCCCTCCTTGGGGTAAACAGGTACAATATCTGGGTTTTCCTGCATCGCAAGAGCTACTTCCGCACACCACATGTAGCCAATAGAGGTTTCCCCTGCTATCATGCTGGACTTTGGCGTATCGCTATCAAAAACCTTAATATTTGGCTTTAGTTCAAACAGTTTCTCCTTTATCTTCGAGAGCTTCTGGGGATCAGTTTCATTAACCGAATAGCCCAATGAAATCGCAGTTATTCCAATAACCATTCTCATGTCGTCCAGACATACTATTGAATTCTTGTATTTGGGGTCATATAAGTCTGTAAAGCTAGTTATTCCTTCAGGTAGCTTTGATTTGTTGTAACACAGAATCGCATTTGAAAGCATATAAGGAATAGAGTATTGATTGTCTGGGTCAAATTCCAT
>JAEZFR010000072.1 GCA_023417285.1 Bacillota bacterium | reverse complement strand
CTTGTAGTATCTGTAATAAAAAGCTTCAGCTGCTCAGCATATCCAAGGTATTCCTCAATTATGGCATCGGCATCCATTGCCTTTCCGTCATATATTTTCTCAATAATCTTATTTTTCAGTTCAAGATTAGCCTTAACTTTCTTTGCAAACTCATCTTTCTCAAGTAAATCACACATTCTTATGCCACAACGCTCAATTTTGTCAGCATAACATGGTCCAATTCCTCTTTTTGTAGTACCGATTTTACTGTCTGCTCTGTAGTTTTCCTGCAGTTCATCCAGTTCACGGTGATATGGCATAATTAAGTGTGCTCTGTCACTTATTAAAAGATGATCTGTAGTAATACCTCTTTCATTTAATCCCTTCATTTCCTTTAACAGAACTGCTGGATCAATAACAACACCATTTCCAATTATACATGTTTTATCTGTGTGCAGTATTCCAGATGGTATAAGGTGCAATGCATATTTCTGGCCATTTGCAACAATAGTATGACCAGCATTGTTACCGCCTGAAAATCTAACTATATAATCCGACTGTTCAGCAAGCATATCAATATACTTACCCTTACCTTCGTCGCCCCATTGTGTGCCAACTACTACTCTTACTGCCATTAAACTAATCCTCCTGTCTGTGTACCTTCTGCAACAATATTTAAATAGGCTTCCCGATTATTTACAACATAATCCAAATAACAAATAAATTATAACTTACTAATGGCTTTTATTCAACAAATAAAACGCAGAAGACAAAAAAATAAGACTTTAAAAGTCTTATTTAGATTCAAGATATTTGTTTAAATCCTCTATCAGCTTGTCCACATCAATCCCATGTATCTCACAAGCGTCCTCGATGCTCTCACCTGACGCTGAAGGGCACCCCAAGCAATGCATTCCGGCATTCATAAAAATTGGAGCAGTACCTCTATCCATATTTAAAACGTCAGCAATAATCATGTCCTTAGAAACCTTTGGCATAATAAAACCCTCCTTAATTAAATTATAAAGACCTACGTCAATTAAATTACAGACCTACGTCTTTGTTCAGATTTATTATACACTAAAGCAAAATAAAAATATACTATTATAAATATTAATTTAAAGCTTTCTTAGTTAATCAAGTATAAAAACAACAGATTTATGTAATATTGATACAAAAATAACTTTCTATACTATTTATATCTACTATAGTTTTACATACTGCTTTCTGCCCAGCTCATAGAGGTTATTACCATCACTGTCAATTATAACAGTGAGCGGGAAATCTACAACAGTTAGTCTTCTGATAGCTTCAGCACCTAATTCCGGAAAAGCAATCACCTCTTGGCTCTTTATGCACTCTGCAATAAGCGCACCTGCCCCTCCAATGGCACCAAAATAAACCGCACCAAATTTTTTCATAGCATCTATTACCGGCTCACTCCTAAGACCCTTTCCAATCATACCTGTCTGACCAAGTTCAATTAGTGTTGGTGAATAAGCGTCCATTCTACTACTAGTTGTAGGTCCAGCTGAGCCAATAACCTCATTTTCTCTCGCAGGACATGGCCCTACAAAATATATAGTCTGATTTTTTATATCAAATGGTAATGGTTTATTGTTCTTAATCAATTCAATCAACTTTTTGTGAGCAGCGTCTCTTGCAGTATATATGGTACCGCTCAGTAATACAGTATCTCCTGCTTTAAGCTGCTTAACTACTTCCATATCGAATGGAGCATTAATATTATATTCCATAATATCCCCCTTTTATAATGTTATTTGTGCATGTCTTGTAGCATGGCAGCTTATATTCACTGCCACTGGAAGACCAGCTATATGAGTAGGATAAGTATCAATATTAATTGCCAAAGCAGTTGTGTTACCGCCTAATCCTGACGGGCCTATTCCCAGCTTATTGATTTTCTCAAGCATCTCTTCTTCAAGTAGTCTAATATGCTCTTTATCACTCTTTACATCTAGAGGTCTCATTAGCGCCTTCTTAGCTATAAGCGCAGCTTTTTCCATTGTGCCTCCAATGCCTACACCTATAATTAGTGGTGGACATGGATTGGGTCCTGCTTTGTCTATAGTTTCTAAAATAAAAGCTTTTACTCCTTCTATTCCATCAGATGGTTTTAACATTTTTATTGCACCCATATTCTCACATCCGAATCCCTTTGGAGCTACATCTATCTTTAGCTGATCTCCGGGTACTACTTCGTAATAAATAACGGCTGGTGTATTATCTCCTGTGTTTACTCTTTCTATAGGATCCCCTACTATCGACTTCCTCAAATACCCTTTTTGATATCCCTGTCTTACACCTTCATTAATAGCGTCCTCCAAGCTTCCACCTGTTACATGGACGTCCTGTCCAATTGTTACAAAAACAACCGTTATACCTGTATCCTGACATATTGCCATGTTCTTGGTTTTTGCCAAGTCTGCATTTACCAATAGCTTCTCAAGAATTTGACAGCCAATTGGAGATTGCTCTTGTGTTAGACCCTTTTCTATTGCCTCTCTTACATCACTATTTAAGTAATAGTTTGCATCTATACACATTTTGCTAACTGCTTCTATTATCTTACTTGTCTCTACTACCCTCATTGCACTCTCTCCTATTATATTTATATCTGCAAAATTATTATGATATAAAATATTACAAAATACAATAACCGCAAGGCATAATTAATAATTTATTTAAAAATATTCACTATATAGATATGCTTTTATTTAGTATAATTAATACATAAGGGGGGCTTTGGATTGTTAAATAATATATTAGTATGTGTAACACAGCAAAAAACTTGCGAGAGGCTTATAAAAAAGGCTATAGAACTTTCAGACGAACAGGATAGTGTTTATATTATACATGTTGCCAAAAACAACTGGAGTATCCTTGATAACGAAAAAGAAGGAGAAGCTTTAGAGTATTTGTTTAGCATAAGCAAGTCAGTTGGGGCTAATCTTACTGTACTTCGTTCTGATGATATTGTGGGTACTATAGTAAACTATTGTTTTGAAAATAAAATAAATGTATTAATTATGGGGGACACCAAAGGGGACCATAAAGAAAACCATTTTTTAAACGAGCTAAAAATCAAACTACCACATGTTGAAATAGCTGTTATGCCAAGTTTTTAGCATTTTTCACACAGATTCTTCATTTAATTAGTTTCTACACACTATTTTGCTTCAAGTTCTTGACTTTAGCGAGTTTTCATTATAAAATATTGACGAATTCCAATTTTAGGAGGTTGTATAATGAATAAAT
>JAEZFR010000060.1 GCA_023417285.1 Bacillota bacterium | reverse complement strand
ACCTTCATACAGCATATCAGCTCTTTCATTCTGAAAATGCAGTAGGCCTCACAATCAGCCTCAATCATAGGGAATATACCGTGCGTGGAATCATGCAGGGGATGGGCAGCAATACTGTGATTGTTCAAAGTGAGAAGCAGAGGGCTACACAGGGAGAGGAGATAAGATATCGTTGTATGGAGCTTGTCTTTTCTGACACCGAAAATGCGAAGCGATTGGCTGAGAATTTCATACAAAGCTATGGCCTTGGTACCCCGATTGCATCGATTGATGGCTATCTGTATCAGAAGCTTTCCTATCTACTAATCCATATTCCCTTATGGCTTGGTGCGATGCTGATTGTCATATATTTTGCGCGCAAGGTGAAACAACTGAAACCCTCCCGGGTTTTATTCGTGAGTGGCTGGCTTGGCATTATCCTAATCAGTGTTATTCTCATCAGAATAACCAAGGTGCAGTTTAGCTTTTCTAGCGCAATGCTTCCCACCCGCTGGTCCGACTTTGGTTTTTGGGGTGATCAGTGGAAGAAGCTGATGACCTCCTTCGGAGGGAAAGAGGGTAGTATACTGATTTATAAGGATATCATCCTAAAGAAAAGAATGCTCTTCGTACTTAGTGGAGTCATTCTAGCTGTACTTTCACAAGGGGTGGGCTACAGGGCATCAGAATCATTGCTTAAGCATGGCAAGCCATGATATGCACTGCTATTAATCGCAGGGTTTAATGGGTATAAATGGAAATATATTATGTGGATAACGGGAATCGAATACATGATTGTCATATGGCAAGGATATTGCTACCAAATATAAGATTACTAAAGGCTACCGTTGTAGACATATTCTTTAATACCATTTTTATAGTAGCTATCATGAATAGTCGTCAACTCAAAATGAAATTTTTTAATATGACTTTCAAATTCATCTAAAATCTTTTCAGATATTGATATTACAGGCATCTCGGTTTCGAGGTATTCAAAACAAGCTTTAAAAAGTAAGGTTCCTATACCTTGATTTCTATAATCTTTATGCACTCTAAAGGTACATATCTTCTTTTGATCAATAGTCTTTTTTAATATAGCTATGCCACTTAGAACACTCTTTTTTGTATTCTTATCTTCCGAAATAACAACTATTATTTCGCGCTGACCGTTTTTTAGTTCTAACTCGGGTATTACTTTTGAATAAAACCAGTTTTCAAAATCAGGATAAATTTCTTCTAAATCTTTTAAGTTATTATATAACTTTTCTTTAGATTTTTCTCCAACCAAACTAATCATTAATTTTCTAATATGCTCTGGTTGGGTTTCTGATAATTTAATATAACATGAGTTATATTCATTTTTCATACATTTTCCCCCATTCAAATTAAATGCCAATTATTCTAGAAACAAAATCACCAAGAACACCACCTATAGCACCTAATATAATTACTACTGTAATATAAACAATAAGAAGAAGTCTAGTATTTTTCTTATATTGAAACCTTGCTAAAATTGAGAATTTATCAATTGACTTAACGTCTTCATTACTACAGTTATCTGCTAACTTTTTAAAGTGATAGGCTACCATATTATGACTTAAACCTTCTATATAATCACACCAGATATTGGTTTCTAAAACTCTGCTACTAATATCGTTTCCATTATATATGATTACATCATCAGCATCTCGTATAATTAGGTAATGTATTTCTGTTATAATAAATTTGGTTCCGCTATTAAATTTTTCTCTTATTTCATCGGTGCAACTTCTAATATCATTTATACGAAAATCGATAATTTCGGTGTTAGTAAACTGATCACTGAATATGCTTATGCCTTTAATTTGATCATCTATCAAATTCACGTTTTTATTACATACTTCTATGCGAAATCTAAAATAATATTTATTGGATTTATCTTTCATAGTTGGTATATTACATAAATTTAATTCTATTATAGAGCCGTTATCATAGTCATAAACGTCTATTTGCTTTTCTATTTTTGATAGGGCATATATTATAAAAGTAGAGTCTTTTTCCATAACTAAAAGTTTCTTTGCTTCATCAGATAAAACACTATAATTACCATTAAAAATTGCATGTACAAGATTACAATGATTTAAAATTATTCTTCCCAGATCAGTAATATTATCAATTTTAATTTTAAAAGGTACAAATAAAAAAATTTTTTTAATATTAGTAATATCCCCTATTAAAAAACCAAAATCAAAGCAATAGTTTTTCATATTATGTTTAGCCATTCTGTTCCATAAATTAACGTGAATACTAAGTTTACTATCTTCGCAACAGTTGGCATTCTCAGACTTTTTTTCATACCATAATGCAAAACTATTCATTATATAATATATCCCCCTTTATATATGTATACGATTGAGGTGCCGTAAATCCTATGGAAGAATTCCATGGGTTTATAAAAACAGAAAAAATCTCAATTTTGTCAATAATAATTGCATAAGCAACTTTGCTATTTTTAAAATACCGAAAAAAACACTCTTGACTAATACCCGAATAAGTTTTAGTTCTTTCCCATAAATCAGTAGGTGGTAATTCTAAATATCCATTATATTTAAAATAGCCAACAATTCTTTTTTGTGGATAAGTTGAATATATATAAATTTTATCAACCTCTTTTTTAAAAATTCGTTTCCTGTATTCAAATTTCTTATTCCCATTTAAAATTTCTGTAACGAACGGAGGCTTAATTGAGATTAACACATCATTCATATCGTCCTCTTCTAAAAATATACATTATAGTATTATCATCCTACCATATTGGTAAAAAATAGTCCATGCAATTTATTACAATTTATCAATGAAACGCTGCGGTGACTTCACAAAAATAAAGCTTCTCGATACTATGTGTGTATTTATTCTTGCATAATTTGATTTTAATTTTACTCATCCTTATACAGCGGATAATGGAAATCTAAGGACATGGCCGCTCAAATGCTTTGTAA
>JAEZFR010000028.1 GCA_023417285.1 Bacillota bacterium | reverse complement strand
GAGCTGCACAGCAATATTGCGCTAAGAAAGTATACCAGAAGATACTATGAGCTAGAAAAACTAGAAATTACTGATTATATTAACTGCCTTGATCCAAAATTCGCTCTAGAACATGTAAACGTTAACAATCTTAATACTTTGAACTTTGAAAACAGTGATAAAATCAGAGATTGGATTAAAATAGAGGATACTAGTAAGTTGGGAGATTATTGTCTGGGTTCTTATATTAGAGTAGATAACAAAATAGTTAGTATGAGTCTGGTGGATTGCATTGCAGATAACAGAATAGAGATTGGAGTTAAAACAGAGAAGGAATACAGAGCTAAAGGATTAGGTGCTATTACTGCTGCTGCTACAGTTCATGCAAGCCTGTTGAAGGGTATAGATAGAATAGGTTGGCACTGTGTAGATACCAATATAGGTTCTATAAAGATTGCTGAGAAGTTAGGATTTAAGTTAGTTAAAAAATATAGTTCCTTTACCCCATTCCCACCAATTGAAAACGATACTGACTTGAGTAAAGAGCAATGGGGTGAGTGGGCTACATATTATACAGAAATGAATAAAATCCAGCCATATTACTTTTGGCAAGCTGCAGAGTGCTGGGCTAAGGCATCGAAAATGAAGGAAACTATTGAAAACATTATGAAATTAATTGAAACAGGACAAACGTGGTTTGTTAATTTCCTGAGAGATGTAGATGCTTTTAAAGCTTTTGAAGGAAATAACGAATGGCAAAAATTATTGAGCTTGGTATATGAGAAGGAATGAAGTGAATTATTAAGTTTTTTAAATAAAACTTATTGATAAATTAGTAAAAGCATATGAAAAACATAAAAGCATATTAAAACAAAATGGGGTATATTTATGATATTTGAGAAATTAAATGAAAAGTATTTAGAAGATGTAGTAAAACTAGCACAAGCTGACTACTACATGGAAAGAATGCATGTGGCAGATCTTCTTGAAAAAGACTTTAAAATTGAGCTGACTAATTGTCTATCGGAAATACTTAATTCTAGGTACGGTGCGGTAGCACTTGAAAATGGTAAGTTAAAAGGATATATTGGCTTCTTGGGCCCGTGGGATGGACATTTTGGCAATGTTACGGGTGTGTTCTCTCCATTGCATGCAAATTCTGTTAGTGGCGATAATAAGGGGAAAATTGCATCACAGTTGTTTCAATACGCTTCACAAGAGATGGTTGCAGACGGTATTTTTAGTTTTGCGGTTGGTACCTATAGTCACAATTACGATGTTATAAACTCATATGCATTGAATGGGTTTGGAATAAGATGCTCAGATGCAATAAGAAAATTGGAAAAGCCTCTAAATATCGAGCTAAATGGCAATTATTATTTTGAAGAAATATCTTATAGTGATGCAGCTTGTTTATTAAAACTCAAGAACAGTTTAATAAGGCATTTAATAAAAAGTCCTACTTATTTTCCGTGCTCTGAGTTGTCTGCAGAAGAATTTGTGAGTCAATGTAATCATAACAAATCCCGCTTCTTTTTAGCTAGGGACAGGTCAGAAATAATAGGCTATATTGAGATTACAGATGATGGGGAAACCTTTATTTCTGAAGCGCCAGACATGATAAACATTTGTGGTGCATATTTGGATGAAAATTATCGTGGAAAGAATGTATTACCAAGCCTTTTATCCTTTGTGATAGATACATTAAAAAAAGATGGATTTAAGTATTTGGGGGTTGACTATGAGACTATTAATCCTACTGCATTAAGATTTTGGAGTAAGTATTTTGATAGTTATACCTATAGCTTTAATAGAAGGATTGATGAGAGGATTGCAATAAAAAAATGATGAGATGATTTCAATAAAAAAAATAATTGATAAAAATGGAATTGGTGATATAATTACATAAATTGATAGCGTGGGGAGGAACATTGAATATGCTGAATCATATCGGAACAAAATCATTAGAAACTAATAGGCTTATTTTAAGAAGGTTTAAGATGGAGGATGCACAGGATATGTACAACAATTGGGCCTCTGATAATGAAGTAACCAAATACCTCACCTGGCCTACTCATACCAACATAGATGTTAGTAAACAAGTTCTAGCAATATGGATAGAGCAATACAATGACTTACAAAAATATGAATGGGCAATTGAGCTAAAGGAAACGGGTTCTGTTATCGGTTCTATTGGCCTTCTCAATATTGATAATCAAAATGAGAACTGTGAGATTGGCTATTGCATCGGCAGATTATATTGGGGTAAGGGAATAACCGCTGAGGCCGCTAAAGCTGTTATAAACTTTGGGTTGAAGGAAGTGGGCTTCCAAAGAATTACCGGCAGACACGATTGTGAAAATACAGCATCTGGTCGTGTGATGCAAAAGTGCGGACTAACGCATGAAGGTGTGTTAAGAAAGATAAACAAGAATAATAAAGGTGAGTTAGTGGATTGTACATACTACTCAATCCTTAAGGATGAACTAGACATATTGGGGAATACTATTTGTTAGCCAAATAAAGGTTAGTGAAAATGGAGGAAATGTTTTATGCTAGATAGGGAAATCCATCCGGGCAAAAAATATAAACACTTTAAGGGAAAGGAATATTTAGTGCTCTATATCGCCAAGCATTCCGAAACCTTGGAGGAATATGTAGTCTATCAGGCACTTTATGGCGAAATGGGTATATGGGTAAGACCATTATCCATGTTTGCGGAACAAGTGAAGGTGGGTACAGAACTCGTTTACCGCTTTACTGAGATGTAGGTGTATTGATAAAATATGCAAAATTGATTAACATACTAAGTCAAACAAATGTTATTTAAACAAATGCTACTTAAACAATTTTATTTAAAAAAATGTTATTCAAACAAATGTCTATTCAAACAAATCATTTGCAATATTAATTCAACCCCTTGCGATAAACAGTTATATTAAGTATAATTGGATATAATTCAATAAAATACAGCGTTGATAAAAGCTACGATTAATTTATTTCATAAGAGAGCCGATGGGTGGTGCGAATCGGTGGAGTAATTAACCTTTCCACTTTTGGAGCTGCTGATGATGAATCAGAGGATGGTTTACTTTATAGAACCATAGTTGAGGGGCCGTTTTACGGCAATTTGGGTGGCAACGCGGATTAACTCCGTCCCATATTGGTATTTTGCATACCATTATAGGATTGGAGTTTTTATTTTGCTCCGATATATAATTAGTCTTATATATTAAACTTGGTATTAAATGAGCTTTATGAAAATTGGTACGATATGAGCTTTATAAAAATAAGCTTCAGACTTAAAAAGCATTGTATTTGAAATTATATAACTATATATTAAATGGAGGATAATTAAATGTTAGATTTAAAATTTGTTAGAGAAAACCCTGAAATAGTAAAGGAAAACATGAGAAAGAAGTTTCAGGACAATAAGCTGGGCTTGGTGGACGAGGTTATAGCACTTGATGCTGAACTAAGGGCTGCCAAAACCAAAGCTGAGGCATTAAGAGCAAACAGAAATAGTATTTCAAAGCAAATTGGCGTTATGATGGGACAGGGCAAAAAAGCTGAGGCAGAAGAATTAAAGAAGCAGGTTACTGCAAACTCAGAGGAACTTGCTGCTCTTGAGATACAGGAAAATGAATTGGACAAGAGGGTAAAAGATATAATGATGGTAATTCCAAACATTATTGACCCAAGTGTACCTATAGGTAAGGACGATAGTGAAAATGTTGAAGTACAGCGCTATGGAGAGCCTACAGTACCAAACTTTGAGGTTCCATACCATACTGAGATTATGGAAAAACTCAATGGCATTGATTTAGACAGTGCTAGAAAGGTTGCAGGAAGTGGCTTTTACTATCTGATGGGCAACATTGCACGCCTTCATTCAGCAGTAATTTCATACGCAAGAGACTTTATGATTGATAGAGGCTTTACTTACTGTATTCCTCCATTCATGATTAGAAGTGAGGTTGTTACAGGTGTAATGAGCTTTGCTGAAATGGACGCGATGATGTACAAAATAGAAGGAGAAGACTTATACCTTATCGGAACTAGTGAGCACTCCATGATAGGTAAATTTATAGATACCATACTTCCAGAAAGTAACCTACCTCAGACTTTGACCAGCTATTCACCTTGTTTCAGAAAGGAAAAGGGAGCACATGGGCTTGAGGAAAGAGGAGTGTATAGAATACACCAGTTTGAAAAGCAGGAAATGATAGTTGTTTGTAAGCCAGAGGATAGCATGATGTGGTTTGACAAGCTATGGCAGAATACTGTTGACTTGTTCAGGTCAATGGATATTCCAGTGAGAACTCTTGAGTGCTGCTCAGGAGATCTAGCTGATTTGAAGGTTAAATCTATAGATATTGAGGCCTGGTCACCAAGACAGCAAAAATACTTCGAGGTTGGAAGCTGTTCAAACTTAGGAGATGCTCAGGCTAGACGTCTTAAGATTCGTGTTGATGGGCAGGAGGGTAAATACTTCGCTCATACATTGAACAATACCGTTGTTGCTCCACCAAGAATGCTTATTGCATTCCTCGAGAACAATCTCAATGAAGATGGCTCAATTAATATACCGGTTGCTTTGCAGCCATATATGGGTGGCATGAAGGTTATTAGATAATATATTGCTCGTTAAACTGCCTTAATGGATGAAATTATCCGTTAAGGCAGTTTTTTTGGCATTTTCAGCTCTAGGAGAAGAAGAGCATGAAGGCAGGTAACATTCAATGTAATTTATCGAGGAAGAAGCAATTGAAAGGCTTTCAAGGTACATAGTAAGAGCCCCGCTGTCACAGGAACGTATGAAATATATAAGTGAAAACGAGACAGTGGATGGCAGAGCCAGAGTAGTATACGAGGGAAAAACAACAGGAAAGCAGGAACCCTTCACGGCAACAGACTGGCTTGCGCGCCTTGTAACACATATCACAGAAGCTATGAACAGTGGGAGAAACTACACACCTCTTTAAACCATGAGAATTCTGCTGCGGAATATACGCCAGACACAAATTCTTATGACAATTCACCTGAAATTGATTCGGACTTCCAATCCCCATACGAGGATGAATACTCACAGCTGACACCATATGAAGAATAAAAGACAGGTATGAACTATGGTAATACCATGTCAGGCTTGCCCTGCGTTCAAAAGCTTAACACCCAAAAAATAATCGATAATATAGAAATACAGCAGCAGAATAAACCAAATATTACCTTAACATGATGGGATATTCAGTAAAATATATTTGTAATATGGAAAAATATTGTGCTAGAATATAAATGATGAAAAAGCAAATTCCTATAATAAGTACTATCGATAAGCTTAATGCTTTTTATATTAATTTTCATAACACAAATTATCCTATGGACATCAAATAAAATTATATCAAAATCCTTTTTTAAATCTTTTGTACACATAGAAAAGCAATGCAAGCTTTGTTGACAAGAAATAAGTGTTGTAATACCGGATAAGGTTCTTCCAAGAGAAAGAATACTTAGAATATGCAAATCAGGGCATAAGCATTATGTTGATAATGAAAATAAAATTGAACAAATTGAAGAGAATTAAGATTACATAGTTTAAACCTAAAAAAGGGAAGTGGGTGAAAAAAAGTATGAAATATAAGCAAAGTGGTTACTTGTGGGGGCTGAGTGGAATTGTTTTAGTGGTAATTAGTATAGTTGTAGCTAGTGTTAATCTGAGTAAATTATTCTTACCTACAGGGGGTGAGATTCTTAGGGCATTGATAGTGCCTACATTAATAGCATTAGTTGGTATTGGCACCATTGTTATTAGCCGAGTTTTACCACAAAAAGAGGCAAAAGAAGATATGGAAAAAGCAAAACTCGTAGCTGATGGTTACAGTACACAGGCATATAGTTATGAAACGGCTTATGAAGCTATTGAGGCTCGTATAATTGCTTGGGAAAATACACCTTGGAATGAAGATGTACAGGGCCGAAAAGGTGAGCTTATAGAAACATTAAAAACAATTAGTCGAGGTATTCTTGATTTAGGCAAGCTTTCAGCCTGGTTAAATACGTCGTTGCTAAGTGAACCGTTGTATGATGCAGCTAGAGAAGCGGTAGGACGTATAGATTCTAATAAGCTAAAATACTTATCAAATTTTATTGGTTATTGTGCGAGTGTAACTGAGTATGAACTTATTAGTGATTATTTTTATACTGCGTGTATAAATGCAAATAAAGAGGTTATAGGGGCCTTAGAGCTATACGCTAGTATGCGTGCTAAGCTTAATAGTTATAGTGGTGACCAGAAGGATGTTGCTACGTTAAAGGCAGAGATGGAACAGATCATAGGGCTGCTATAAGTAAAGAGGAGGTAATATAAAAATGAAAAAAATTCGTGTTTATTCAATTTTATTGGTATTAGTTATGGTACTATCTTTATTCGCTGGTTGTAGTAATGATGTAATGGTAGATACAACAAAAAACAAGTATACCTATGATGAAGCTGTGAGTAATGTTAATAAGCTTTATAATAGAGTATCTGATAAAACAATAGATGATCCTAGTATATACGATAATGTAAATAGTGAATTCTATATTCCTGAGTCAGACACAAGTACATTATTACCTGATTTTCAGACAGGTAGACAAGCTGTTGTTAATGAAAATATTAATGACCAAGTAACAGCAATTATTTGCTCATCTACTGAGAAAGCAACTAATAATGCAACTGACCGTTGGCTTATAGATGTAGCTAATGCATACAATAAGAAAGCTGACCGTAAGGGAAGTATTAGACTTTATGGCGTAGCATCTGGTGAAATGTTTGATTATATACGTTCTGGTAAGTTTGTACCTGATGCATTTACACCAAGCAATAAGTTGTGGGGGGATGCATTGAGCTTAACGCCCACTTATGATAGGTTGGCCGGTAATGTAGCAGGAATAGTCAGTAAAGATGGTAAAGACATTAAGCAAGTAATAAGTGATGTTGAGGCTGGAACGATTAAATTTGGTTATACAAATCCGTTGGCAAGTTCAACAGGTGCGAACTTCTTACTGGACTATATATATAATTATAATGGTTCAAGTAAGTTTAAAGATTTTCAGAGTAAGATAGCACTTGTAAGCTACACCACATTGCAGATGAAAACTGCTGCTTTATCAGGAAAGCTTGATGCTTTTATATATGAGGCACAGCAATTTTCAACAGGGGAGATACAGGGAAATAAGACGCTTGCTAACTTATATAAGTTTGTGCCGTTTGGGGTAAGGCACGACAACCCATATTACATACTAAACAAGTCAAAATCTGAGTTGTTAGAGGATTTTGCAAAGTTTTGTTTAAGTACTGAAAACCAAGCTTTAGCGTCTAAATATGGGTTTAATCAATATGATGATTATAAGGGTGAAAGCATTTCAGGAACTAACTTATTAGCTGACCAAACAAATTACAAAGAAAATAAGAGTGGGGGTAGACCTATCGTAAGTATTTTCGTAAGCGATTGTTCAGGTTCAATGGAAGGTAGTCCTATAGAGGAACTAAAGAGTTCTTTAAAATCTTGTGCCGGTGTTATTTCAGAATCAAATTATGTAGGTTTGGTTACATTTGCTTCTGATGTAAAGGTTAATTTACCTGTTGCAAAATTTGATGAGACTACGCAGAGTCGCTTTATTGTTGCTGCAAGTGAAATGATACCTAGAGGGGGTACAGCAATGTATTCAGCGTTAGTTG
>JAEZFR010000021.1 GCA_023417285.1 Bacillota bacterium | reverse complement strand
CAATCCAATTCCTCTTTACTGATTTTAGAAGTCAGTTTTTCCTCAAGCATTTCCATGTCATGACAAACATCCTCTTTGTATTCATCCGCCTTGTCTGAAAGAATAATTTCTTTAAACCTGGCATCTTCCTTGCTAGGCACTCGTTTTATCACTCCCATTTTTTCTAATGATTTGATAAGCTCTGTTGCTGTTGAAGCCCTTAAACCAAAGGACTTTTCTATCTCCTTTTGATATACTGTCTTTTCCTTGTTGTTAAAAAGATAGTGAATAACCTTACCTTGTGCACCGCTATACGCCTTATTTGTTGCAAGACTATCAATTAGTCTTCTCTGTCCGTTCGCCAGTTGACTTATATATTTATATACTAGCATTGGTCTGCCTCCTATATTAGTTAGTTTCCTAACTATATTATCAAAACTCTACATTTATTGCAAGAAAAAAGTCGATAAGCAAATCAGTTCATAATCTAATCTAACCAACACCAATCAAGCAATTCATTCAATCGAAATCAAATCTGTATTATCAAATCGACAAATTCTAATTTGTTTCTGATTATATAAATACTTGTTAGTTCATAGTTAAATACTAATATGCACTCCAATAAAGGATTTTCTATCTTTTCATCTTCTACAAGTACATCAAATTGCAGTAATTTCGCCAACTCTGTTAAACACCTTCTTACTGCTGCACTCTTGAGCAGAAGCTTTTGTTGTGAGATATCAGCCGACCTGGCAGCCGCCACGGATCGCGGCTCCTCTTAATATTTTTACAGTATGAGTATGCGTGATTATATAAGATTCTGAAACAAAACTTCCTTATATTAAGCTCATAATGTGAGAAAAAGTAAGAAAGTCTTGTGACAATAACTTACTATTTATTATTTTGTTCATCCTTATCCTTATTGTCTGTTTTTTGCTTATTTACATATACTGAACCCAAGCATAGAAAGGTTGAGCCAAGACACAAATATACTACCCCCATACTACTACTTGAACTTGTAAAATTTAATATTGAGCTTATGTAAAAACATAATGCAGCAATATAAAAGAGTATAGAACAAAATTTGTTTTTATTCATTTTAAATATCCTCGCTTTATAATTTAATTATTACATAGATTACTTAATATTCCTTAGTTCATACTTTAAAATATATCCGCAATAGAGAAGAGTTTCATCTAACGTTTTGTCTTCACGAAGCTCCTGAGCCGATGTGTCACTACGACACGGCGAAGGAGCTTCGTCTGGAGCCTTTCGCGACAACCGATAGAAATATCTACCTATGTACTTCTTCAAAAACACCTTCTAACTTTGCAAAAATACTGGCGGAAGCCCTAGTGTAAAGGCGATTGTAGGCGAAGGACCTATCCTTCAAACAAACTATATTAATTAATATTGGATTTTATCAGTTAGCCACAATTCAATATATTGTTTCATAGATGAAGCAACCGATTTTCTAGTATCAGTTTCATGATCCCAAACAAATATGTCATTTCTAATGATTTTTCCATTTATAATTGCATATGCAAATTGATCACCTGTTCCAGAATCTGCAAAGAATAGCAAATGATCAAAAGGCATATATAAATCTTTGAAATCTTCAGAGCCACGAAAATACAAATTATCATTTCTTATTCTTTCAAGTGACCAAATTAAATCCGAATTAAATCTATCTTTAGAACCATCTGTTTCAAGAAGAAAACTGTTTAATTCCGCAGTAAATTTTACATTTAAATCATTTTCCACCCTTTTTATATCATCAATATTAGCTGGAGATGCGAATTTAGCATCTACAATATATTTAGATATGTATTCTTTCCACATACTGTACCTCCGGTTTAGTAAGGATAACCATATTCCTTGTTCTTGAATAACCATTTTTAAATGAAAACTGTCTTTCGCCTAACGCCCTGCACTCCCGTAACCCGCGAGCAGCTAGTGACACTTTGACTCCGTTGGCGGGCTTGACTGTAGCCTTACAGTACCAACTCGCCAGAAAAGTTTATCTATGCCTTGCCTTCGTAATCTCTAAAAAAACAGCACCTTCCATTGGCGTAAGCCCTTGCGGGAGTGCACTTGTTCTACGATGTCAGATGCTTGCTTTCTTATTTACAGCATTACTTAAACCTCATATTATTCGCAATTTATAAATACAACGAATTATTTCATTTACACCATTTCATCTTATTTAGATATTATCTTTTCATATTCAAGGATATAAAATCACCTTACCTGCTTTAGATAAATCCTTTGATAAGGTATCATAATAATTGATATCTACACTAAATATTCTTATCATTATTAAGTATAGTTTTTATTTTTAAAGAATCTAACTCAACATTTGCTTGAAAGTATTCAATAATATTTTTTTCCAAAACAAAACTAGCAGGATCTCCGCAATATGCAAAAGGATCAAATGCTTTTTGTGGTTCCAAATTTAAAGCAATCTCCTTCCTAACTTTTTGAGGGTAAAATGCATACATTGTCGCTGTTTCAATTGATCCAGCATGTATATCAGGCTCAAAACGACCTTCTCTTTGTTCTGGGAAGTCAGGTTTATTATCTATTTGTATATTTAAGTTATCCATACGGTAAACTTGCATATTTAACTTATGCTCAATCTCATTTATAGATTCATCAATTGCATCAGTATGTTTATTATCTCCATGAGCATTTACTATAAACACTTTAGAAAATCCCCATTCTTTAAGAGAACTAAAAATATCAAACATAATCGCTTTAAATGTTTCTGGACGAACTGTAAAAGAACCTGGATATTTCTCCGTTGCACTATTAATTCCCCAATAATATGGTGGAGCAATAACAGTATTAATATCTTTTGCACATAGATTCTTTTTAAGAAATCTACTAAATAGATATGCATAATAAATATCTGCACTTAAATCCATATGAGGCCCATGAGCCTCAACAACTGCAATTGGAAATATAACACTATCTCCTCTTTCTCCTGATGCTTTTACTTCCTCCCATGTCATTTCAACTAACGTATCAGCAAATACTGATAAATCAGATTGAATACCAAATTTCAATTCTGTACTATTCATTTTCTTAAACTTCCTCCTCGTATTGCATCATAATTTAAATATATGTACTTAAGAATCTACAATAAACGCACAAAACTCAATGCATCTGATTTCGTAGAACGCCCCCGCACTCCCGAAACCCGCGAGCACTTAGTGACACAAAGGCTCTGCGAGCGGAGTTTGGTGGCGAACAGCAAATCTGCACTATCCCTGCTAAAAAGCACTATCTACCACATGTAACCAAATACGGCACCGCACCAACAGCTTTACCGCCAGCCCTGGCGGGAGTGCGAATTTTAGCCGAAGGACTTCGTTAATCCCTTTCCGCGCTCTTGAGCGGTTATCATTTACATTACTTACTACAATACTAAATTAAGGCTTTATGACTTAATAGTATTACCTCATGACTAACTCCTAAGACATAATTTTATCGGGTGGCTGAGGGGTCTTCACACGAGCTATAAAAAGGGTACCAAATAAATTATTTAAAACTATGTCCACAATTTGAACATTTATCCTGATTTAAATCAAGTTTACAAAAACAAACTGGGCACTCATCAATTTCTGCTTCTGATGTTTCATAATCAATAGAAATATCTTGTTCTTCAGCTTCCTTTTCTTCATAATATTTTTCTACATATTCTCTACCATCATCCATAAACCAAAATATATACCCACAACAATCACATATATAATTTATTGCACTTTGATTAGCCCAATCTAAGCCTATAAAAGTCAAGCCTCTTGTGTTAAGCAAACTAGACCTTCTGTTAAACCTCTTACCTGCACAAACAGGACATATTAATTCAAAACCATTCACTTTAGCCATGCTCTATACTCCCCCTATTTTATTCTTGTTATTATCTTCATGTACATTGCATTTATTAAAAAATTTCTACCGCACTGTGCTTCCTATCATTTCTCACTTGATATTGCCACTGCAGTTTGACGTTTGCCTATGTAATTAGCCTTGACTCTATAAAAACACTATCTAAACTTACTTCGTTATAATGCCTCAGCCTGCCTAGTATGTACAATCTTTGATTGAACGCAACCATATACGAAAGGTACTCCCTACAATTTTACCATCGAATGTATGGGTCTTTCGGCTAACGCCCTCTGCGATATCTTTTGTACGGCATCATCCTTCACCTACTGCGCCAGCCCTTGCGGGAGTGCGATTGTTAGACGAAGAAGCATATCATAAAACCAAAATTACTCTATTAAGTCCTTATTCACAGTATCTTTACCACACTCAGGACAAATTTCATAAAACTCTACAAGACTTGCGCCGCAATTTTGACATACTAACTCCGAGTATTCTGGTTGATAATCAAAATCAACCTCTCTATCATCTATTTCAACACCTATTTTAGAAATTACAAATTCGGGCATACTTAGTTTTTCTATAGTTTGAGTATTGGTGTGCTGAATATTAATATATAAAATACTAGTTACTACAACTAAGAAGACATTTACAAGTTCTCTGATAGGAATAACGATGATACTTAATGTATTCACTTCCCCAAATGCATTAGGGGTTTTTAGAAACCAAAATATAGCAAAATATATTATTGCATATGGTAAAAAAATCAAAAATACTTTCCACCATTGTCCTTTAACTAACGACTTACTATAGTCTAAAGCTTCTTTCCCCCTTAAATTTTCAAATGTAACAGCTTGCATCGAGAATATGTAGTAAACACTCCAAACTATTCCAGGTATTATTAAAAGTATAAATAATAAAAATGTTATAATACCCTCAATTACATTTGTTATTACTGCTCCCTTCCACAAAGATATTGACTTGCTAAATATTTTGCTGAGTTTAAATTTATAACCATTAATTTCATTACTAATAATTAAAATTACTGATATAGTGGGTATTAATAAAATAAACCCCTCTAGAATAGTCATTAACAAGCTAATAAAAAAATGTTCTCTAGTATCAATGATAAAACTTGAAATAAATAAATCAGCTATTCTAATAGGAATATTAATCAAAATGACTAATATAAATATATCTATTATTCTGTTAAAAAAGGCCTTTAAGCTTATTATAGATAATTCAAAAAAATTCAAATTTCTAGATTTAACTTGACTGTACATTTTTACCTCTTTTCAACTATTTTTGGATTTAAGTTTCATTTATTAAAGCTTTTTCGTCTAACGCCCAGCACTCCCGAAACCCGCGAGCAGCTAGTGACACCTCGACTCTGCGAGCGGAGTTTGGCTGGCAATAAACAAATCTGCACTATCCTCGCTATAAAGCACTATCTACCACTTCTAACCAAAGACGGTATCTCACCAATATCTTTACCGCCAGCCCTTGCGAGAGTGCGATTGTTAGATGAAGCTCCCACTAATATAAAAAGGTTTTAATTTTTTAATATTATATAAATATTAATAGGTAAAATACCAGCTAACTATGCTTACACCACGTTACATCGCTTTTGAGGCATATCAAAATCAATTTCATTTTTTACTATATCCATAATGGAATCAATGTCTTCAAGCTTCAGATTACGAAAATAAAAATTGTCACAGAGCATATTGCATTTACGATATGCTTTATCAAAATATCGGAAAACATATTCCTTGCCACAATTACAGCAATGCGGCATTCTACAATCATTACCGTTTAAAATATGGTCTCTAATATTCTCGGAGTAGGAATTTAGTTTGTCCAACGATGTTTTGTTTTTTATGCGGATTTGTATCTCAAATGGGCCAAATTTCTTACCAATAGAGTTAATAATTAAGGCTTCCTTGCTCTTTTTGATAAAACAGAAAATGCGATATATGTTGCCATACCCCATTCTGATTTTATATGTAAGACCATGTTCAATAAATAAATCAACAATACTTTTTGTCACCAAACTTGATATTTCATCATCAATACTTTTGTAAACATCACTGATGGAAACATTAAGATCATTAGCCGCCATTTTCTCACCTCAATCTATATAAATTTTCTAACTTCGCCGTTTATAAGTAATTTTTACATCGTTATAATATGCACTTTAATAAAAGAGTTTCATCTAACGCCCCCGCACTCCCGAAACCCGCGAGCAGCTAGTGACACTTCGACTCTGCGAGCGGAGTTTGGCTGGTGACTAATAAAACAGCACAATCCCTGCTAAAAAGCACTATCTACCACTTGTAGCCAAAGACGGCACCGCACCAACATCTTTACCGCCAGCCCTTGCGGGAGTGCGATTGTTATGTGAAGTCGCTACCACAATTCATAGAGATTAAAAAATAATCGTTTCAGTTAAATAATCTAGCTTATATTTATCTGCTTAATTAGCCTATTATCCCACCAATCTCTCAAGACTTCCTTTTGGACTTTATATGTACCATTTTCAAAATTAAAAGTATAATCTATAATTCCTAGTGCATCGTTGTGAAAGAGTCCAGGTATAAATTTAGTATAAACTATTTCATCTATACCATCATTATTTAAATCCTTAATTTGTAAATCACATGCATAAATGCCATTTTCAATATCGTAACCATCAAAATATTCCAGTCTTTTTTTAAATTCATCATCAAGATTTACTGATTGGGGAGGATACTTGTATCTTGCTGTAAATCCAGTAGCCTTATCTTCAAAGGTAATATATCCTCCGCTTATATAGTCAACTCTATAATTGCCATCCATATTAATAGGTAAATCAGTTGAAGAAATCAAGTTTTCAACCTTATCATCTTTAAACTCAAACATATTAAAGTTCACACGATTTAGCATTCCCTTACTATCTATGCCTGTTCCAATTAAAATAGCTTTTCTACCATTCCCTAAAGAAACAAGTCTGACTTCTTCAGTACCTAATTCAAATGCATAAGCAAAATCGTAGACCTTCTCGAATTTATTTACAATAATTTTAGTTAGAAAGTTTTCCTCATTAATGAAAACTTTTACTACATCTTCTATCCCGTCACTATTGATATCTATTTTTTTATCAAATATTGACTTGAAATCAGTAATTATAGGAGAATTATTTTCTTGAATAATTACAGTATTTGAAGCTCCAGTAGATTCATTATTAATGTTTTTTGAACACGAAGCCAGCATAATTATACATAATATAAGTGATATATAGCTCATTATCTTGATATTCATCTTTTAAAAAACCTTTCATATATTTACAATATATCGCATGTTAGGACAGTGGCGATTTCACATAACGCCCCCGCACTCCCGAAACCCGCGAGCAGCTAGTGACACTTCGACTCTGTGAGCGGAGTTTGGCGGGCGATTAACCAATCTGCACTATCCCCGCTTAAAAGCACTATCTTCCACTTCTAGCCAAAGACGGCACAGTACCAAAATATTTACCGCCAGCCCTTGCGGGAGTGCGATTGTTATATGATGGGTTTTACTCAATTTGTCACCGTTAGGTGATTCCTATAAATAAAGTCCTTTAAGCCTTTGACTTTTACCTTTAACCTTTACCCCTTAGCCTTGTGTGCTCAAACAGACAATAATTTCTTCTGCCTTTAACCTACTTAAACAATGTAAAAAGATAATCAGAAATATTCATTTATTCAATATTTTACCATGTGCCAGTAGTATATACCATAACTTTATTATTAAGACTCAATATAGATCTTCTTAAGGTTTTGGTTTTTCCCAGCGAGTGACTGCGGGCAGACAAAGGTTTTTGGTTCTCCCAGCGAGCGACTACGAGCTGACAAAGGTTTTTGGTTCTCCCAGCGAGCGACTGCGAGCTGACAAAGATTTTTGGTTTATCCCAGCGAGCGACTGCGAGCTGATAAAGGTTTTTATTCAAAACCTGCACCAATTAATACTTTGGGTACTCAATATATATTGTTATATGAAGGGCTACCAAACTAATAAAATATGCTAATTGCAAAATCATAGAATTTAAGGCACTATCCTATGACAGCATATACAAATGAAATTATTCATCAGAGGAAACGTCAATTATGTATATGGGGTAAAACCTTTCATATAACGCCCAGCACTCCCGAGGCCTGTCGAGCCGATGTGTCACAACGACACGGCGAGCAGGTCTGGCTGTGCGATCAATAAAC
>JAEZFR010000003.1 GCA_023417285.1 Bacillota bacterium | reverse complement strand
TTTTATTGCTTTCTACCAGATGAAACGGAACAGCCTAATGGTAAGCTCCCCAAATTCCATTACCTTATCAAGATAAACAGAGTAAGCAACCGATACATTACTTTGTCCAATTGAAGCGGCATAAATTGATATAGTTGCATCGGTGCATAGTATTAGTAGTGCAAAACAATAAATGGTATATATACTTTTATATGACAAGTACTCGATAATCTGTACTAATGTTGGGTGAATTATATATATTATCATAACAGCAAGTATACCCCACAAAATTGAATTCCTTAGACAAATGATTCCTTTAAAATTATAGGGTTGTTGGCTATAATTCCACAATCTAATGTGAAAAGCATATTTTAGAAGCAGCCCAGCTAGTAGCTCTGCTATAGTTGATATTAGTGAGCCTAATATAAAAACAAGTGTAATATGTTGCTTTACTCTGTAAAGTATGTATACTAGGGCTAACGCACTAAAACCATATACAATACAAAATGGGCCAATTAGAAAGCCTCTTTTAACCAGATGCCCAAGAGATATTGACATATAAATAGTTTCGATAATCCAACCAGTAAATGAATAAATCAAGAAATATATAATAGAACTGTATAACTTCCTTTTCATAATATCTACACTTTATTAAGGCTATCTCTTATAAACTATGCCGTTGTCCTCAAATTATTGCGTAATACTTAAATATATGAGACTTTTGCATGTAATTTTTGTATAATATAGTAGTAGCAGGAAGTGTTAAGGGGGGATTCTGGGTTGGCTAAAAAAATTAAATTCAAAGTAATTCCCATTCTAATTTTATTTGTGATGTATTTATTGACTTACACCAATGTATATGCTGACGATACCTGTATAGGTAGGACGCCGGAAGGTGTTTATCCTATGGCAGAAGACGATGTAATAATGGAAAGCGAAACTGTAGTTGTTGATTTACAAAAGAATACAGCAAGCTGTGAATTCCATTTTTTCAACTCCGGTGAAGACAAAACAATAGAAATGGGCTTTCCTGGTGTATTGAATAGTGACAGTAGCTTTGCTAGACCAGTTAACCTTACAATACATAAATTTAAGTCATTTATTGATGGCAAGCAGGTGGCTATCACAAAAGAAAAGAATGTACCCAATATAAGTTCTGACAAGCAATATGATAAATTCAGCGAATGGTTTACTTTTAAGGTTCCCTTCAAAAAAGGGGAAAGACGTGTTATCAAGAATACATACTCCTTTTATCCAACATATGACTCAGGTTCCTTTGTTTACAGCGGATACGTAATACGCACAGGTGCTGCATGGAAGGATAATATAGGGAAAGCTAGAGTTGTATTCAAGCTCGGTGATATGAAGCCATATTGCATAACAGAATTATATCCTTCGGGATTTAGGTATGATGGGAACACAATTGTTTGGGAGAACTCAGATTTTGAGCCAAACTATGACCTGAGGGTTGTTTACAATGAAACTCAGTTTGAGAATAGTAAACGATTTACTGATAATTTTGGGGGAGATAGCGCTAAATTTGAAAAAATTATAGAGCAATTTAATGAGGTTGATCTACTCTCCAAGCAAAAGAATAATCAACAATTGATAGATTTATATTATGATGCAATTAAATCTCGTCAAAATGTGTTGGCTGTATACATCAAAAGTCAATTGCGACAAGAAGCTGTTGTTGAGGAAACTTCTATTGGTGACCTGCATGTTGAAAAGAGGGAAGAAGGAGATTATTATTTGGGGTTTGATGTATTTGGGACACCGGAAAGTCAATCAAAAATGATAGTCAGTCATATTAAGGATAATGGAGAGAGGGTTGTAGACTCAGAAAATAGCAATTATTCCCATTGCCAGTTACAGCCAATGATAGATTATGAAATAGTGTGTGAAATTACAGATTGGAAGGGTAAAATCATCGAAAAAAAGTTTAATTACTCTATTCAAGGTACATCTAGGGAAAGTAGCGAACCAACTAAATTAGAAACTCATATAGATGAAGTTAAAGCAAAAGATGAAATAAATGTGGCCACTAAGGCGGTTACTCCTAAAAAAGTTAGCAGAATTGATACTAAGGCAATAGTATTTATTGTAATTATCACGGTTTTGGCATTAGGGGGTATAGGTGCCTTAATAAAGCTTAAAAACAAACTAATGTGATAACTCCTTTATATTATCATACTTTTATACTAAATAATTTGAGAAATAGGTGATAGAAAAGCATATTTACGATATAATATGTAATGATTATTAAGGATACCAGTATTAAGGATACCAGTATTAAGGATAACTGTATTAAAGATACTAGAATCCAGGATTCAGTTAGGAGATTGAAATGGAATTTATATACAAATGCATAGATATATTTCTACACTTAGACGTTTACCTTCATCAAATCACATCATCTTATGGTACAGCAAGCTACATATTATTGTTCGTAGTAATTTTTTGTGAAACAGGACTTGTGGTCACTCCTTTTTTACCAGGTGACTCTTTGATATTTGCAGTAGGAGCACTGTGTGCAAAGGGCATGTTTAACACCCCTGGAGTTTATCTGATGCTCTGCTGTGCAGCAGTTCTTGGAGATACGGTCAACTATCATATAGGGCATATGCTTAGGGAAAAGGTTGAAAGCAAGCAAGAGATTAGGTTTATAAAGAGAGAGTATTTAGAGCGCACCCAGGCTTTTTTTGAGAGGCATGGTGGCAAGACAATAATTATTGCAAGGTTTATCCCAATAATAAGAACCTTTGCACCGTTTGTATCGGGTGTTGGCAGGATGTCCTATACCAGATTTATCAGTTACAATGCAGTTGGAGGTATTTTGTGGGTAACAATAGCATTGTTTTCAGGTTATTTCTTTGGTAATATTCCTTTAGTGAAAGATAATTTTAGCTTGGTCATTATAGGAATTGTCATTATATCAGTTATACCAGGAGTAGTTGTATACTTAAAGGAAAAAAGGAAGCCAAATGAAGTCTGATATTATATACACTATTAAACGAAGCAAAAGAAAAACTATTTCCATAAGCATCAGAGCGGAGGTGAAGGTCACTATAAGCTGTCCGTTAAGAACCTCTGATGAAACAGTCCAAAGAATAGTTGAAGAAAAAAAATCATGGATTAATAAAAAGCTCAATGAGATGAATAATAGACCAAAACAAAAGGAGCATTCTTTTATAAGCGGAGAATGCTTTATGCTTTTTGGGCAGAAGTTCCTGCTACGGGTGGTGCCAACAGACAATATAGCTAGAGCAAATACTGTGCACCTACTGGAGGCAGAGCAAATAATAGAGGTTTACTGTACACCTGATGCCCAGAACAAAAGTGTGCGCGAAAGCTTGCTAAAATGGTATATTCATCAATTAGATTGTGTTATAAACAAAAGATTTGAGCATTTCTCAAAGCTGCTTCAGGTTTCGCCAAAGAAAGTATATTTAAAAGAGCTTAAGTCATGTTGGGGAAGCTGTAGTTCAAAGGGGAGTATAAGCATTAATTGGAGACTGATTATGGCCCCGCCACACATTCTTGACTATATAATTGTACATGAACTTTGCCATATGAAAGAAATGAATCATTCTGAGAAGTTTTGGAGGTTGGTAGAAAGTGTATATCCCGATTATAAGCAGGCTAGGGCTTGGCTTAAAAAGAACTCCCGTATGTTGGTTTTCTAAAGGGCAATTGTTACATAACATAGCTCCCAGTAATAATATTTGTTAATTAAAAGATAACATTTTTAGTTTTAATAAATATAATATATGAGGAAAACTAGCAAGTGAGTATATATATGTTAAAAAGAAATCATAATTGTTGTGGGAAGCATTTTAAAATAGGTGATGAAATAGAAAATAGCATTATAATAAATAATAATTTAGATGATGATAGCCCAAACAATACTGATAATAAAAACAATACCAATAGTAACACTAATAATAAAAAAAACACTAATGATAGTCAAAATATGAGCAGCTTAAGCTGTATGAATTTTAAAGCTTTTTCAGGCATGACGGTTACGGTATACGTAAATGGCGGGGGCATAAGCGGAAGTGGATTCACAGGAGTTCTGCTAGCAGCCAATGAAGTTGTTGTAAGGTTACTTACCCAGCCTGCAAGTGCACCTGCTTGTGCACTTGGTGGAGCATGTGATACGTACATAAAAGCTCCAGCGTTATGTGCTGTTTGCCCAAATGCCCAACAATTTAATCCAGGTACTGTAGTTGAAATACCCATATGGAATATCGTGGCTTTTGTACATAACGCAATATAAGTACCTCTATACAGGTACTT
>JAEZFR010000408.1 GCA_023417285.1 Bacillota bacterium | reverse complement strand
TGCATTAAAAATCTGTTTAAGTGAAAGTGGGGAGTAAAACAGGGTTTCCAGTGTGCGTTTTTCCTTTTCCCCCACGAATGAACCGGCAGCCATCACCGTTGCTGCCATGATGGGAATAATCAAAAAGAAGATTGGCAGAATACTATTAAGCAGCATGCTTATTAATGACTGTCGCAAGTCGCCCACTTGCATACTCTGCGGCAATATATCCAGTAACTGCTTAAAATCAGGTGAATCGATCGGTAAAAATGCAATCATAAAAACAAAAATTGATGGCAGAACAACGGTAAATACAAGCGGCACAATGAGCATAACAGAAAGCATCCGCTTGTTAGCAGTAATATTGCGTAAATCCTTATAAATAATAGCCTTTTCCATAGAATTTATCATTTGCCTACTCCTTTCTTTTCATCACGCTGTTCGATCAGTGCAAAATAAATATCTTCCAACGAGGGCTTTCGTGCCGATACATGATAAACTTTGCCGCCTGCGTCAACAATGCTATTAACGATTGACGGCAAATCATCTTCTGATTGAACGTTAAATTCACAACTTTCATCATCAACCGATTTTACCGCCAGATTGTCAGGGTATTTATCCGCTTTTATGGTTGCGGTTATGCCGGAAAAGATCATCGACCTAATATGATCGATATCGCCAACTGCAAGCATTGTACCTTGATCAATAAGCCCATATCCGGTGCAAATCTCCTGTGCATAACGCAATTGATGGGTACAAAGAAAAATGGTGGTGCCTTTATCGGTTGAAAGATGCTTAATTAAATTGTTGACGCTTTTCACACTTTCGGGATCGAGTCCCGATGTAGGCTCATCAAGAAAGAGGATTTTGGGGCTATGAAGCATAGCTCTCGCTAAGGACAACCGCTGTCTCATGCCTGTAGAATAAGCTGAAAGTTTTTTATCTTTATCATCAATCAAGCCCAGAATACCCAGCATTTCCCGACCTCGCTTTTTGCTGTCCTCCTTAGTTAATCCGAATACTGTACCGTAGAAAATAAGGTTTTGTAATCCTGTTAGATTATCATACATTTGGGCGTGTTCAGTCACCACCCCAGCCAACTTATGTACCTGCTCAGGATGAACAGCGGGGTCAATTCCCAACACATTAATTGATCCTTCTGTAGGAGACAGCATTCCGGTCAGAAGTTTAACTGCGGTTGTTTTGCCAGCTCCGTTAGGTCCCAAAAATCCAAAAACGTCACCTTCATCAAGGGTAAAGCTAACATTGTCAAGAGCTTTTGTGCCACCTGAGTAGGTTTTGGATAGATTCTTGACTGTAATTGATTTCATTCCAAGCCTCCTGAATATTGACCTCACATTTTAATTTGAGCTAAACTTCCTTGGCTTAGTTCCATTTTCGCTCCTATAACCTAATGTGAAGTCCATTTTGAACACCTCAAAAACATATTACTTTGTTGCACTATATAAACAAATAGTCTGCAATTAAACTACTCTTATAAATTCCTGTTTGTTCCTGCAAAAGCAGCCCATTTCGCGACTACATCCAACCTGCTCTCTCAACCCTGGCAAAATCAAAAAACCATCTAAATCGACACGCGAACCCCCGACATCTAACCTGCTCTGTCACCGGACTATGACATCTAAATCGCTCTGTACGCTTCAAAAGCCGCCCTTTGGACTTGTTCCCACAGGCCGATAAATCCACGGTTTTCAATCTCCGGCTGCCGGCCCGAAAAACCCTGAAATGGCTTATTTACAGGCCTTTTTCTACACTCACTTCTCCACCCTTGACAACAATACTACTGTCTCGACGTGCGTCGAGATTAGTCAACTGCTGAATATGTTTCCACACCAATGGAGCGTCGGGTGTAGTCAAATGCAGAATATGCTCTAACCCAAGGATAGGCGAATGTGGGTTGTTCTATTGGATTGGCACTATGGAAAGTTGTAGTTCATAACTTTCTAACTCAATTATTTTTTAAAGGAATATGTAAATGTAAGCTTAGCCGTTATGTTTCATAACAATAATGCCCAGAGTCCCTGTACCTGTGTGAACGCCTAATACCGGGCCTATCGAACCTAATCCGGCTTCAATCAAATTGGGTAGCTTTAAGACATTGTCATAAAGGGTTTTTGCTTCTTCCAACGCAGCGCCATGCATTACCCAGACCTTTGCTTTCCCCTTTTCCAGTGTTTCCTTAACTAGTTCATTGAGTCTTAAAATGCTGTGCCTTCTTCCTCTTACTTTTGCATAGGTATAATATACACCATCCTCATTTATTGAAATAATAGGTTTAATAGAAAGTATCTCGCCGAGAGTACCCGAAACTTTCCCAATCCTGCCGCCCTTTATGAGATAAGCAAGCGTATCAAGTATAAAGTATACTTTTATTCTGTTCCTTATTGAGGGTAACTTCTCTGAGATTTTTTGAAAGGTTTCTCCTGATTCAATCATTTGAGCGCATTCCAGTACAACAGCTCCTGTCGCCATAGATAGTGCCTTTGAGTCAAATATAAAGCAATCAATACCAGGGTATTCCTTGCTGACCAGACTTATGCTGTTAAACGTCCCGGATAGGCCTGATGAAATGCTCACGATGATCGCCTGCGTGTACCCCTGTTCGATCAATCCTTTGAACAGGTTATGCAAGTCCTCCATAGAAGGAAGTGATGTACTCGGAATCTCTTTAGGCATTCTGCTGTATACTTCTTCTGGTGTGATATCTACTCTATCGATATATTCCCTGTCTTTATAGATTATTCTGAGGGGTAAAATACGTATATTGTATCTATCTATGTCTGCTTGGAGCAGATCACTCGTGCTGTCTGTTACTATGGCTATTTTATTCATCTAAAAACTCCTTGTAAATCACTAAACACCTTAATGGCATTCGTATTATTTGATTATACCATAGAAGTCAGCCATATTCACGCACAACAAAGCTAATTATATCTCGTACCCCTTTGTATTCAGCGCTTTTAGATATTCCAAAACCTCATCTCTCAGGTTCTCCTGCCGCAGTGCAAATTCGATGTTGGCTCGAAGGAGCCCCAGCTTGTCACCCACGTCGTACCGCTGACCTTCCATGATTCGCGCATAAATATCATGATTTTTCAGGGACTGCCTTAAGGCGTCAGTCAGCTGAATTTCCCCATCCCTTCCGGAAACAGTGTTCTCCAATATGCCGAATATCTCGGGCAGTAGGATGCATCTACCAAAAACAGCCATATTGGAAGGAGCATCGGATAGCCCCGGTTTTTCCACTATATCCCGAATCTTGTATACTCCCTTTGGCGTCCCTTCCATCTTTAGCTTTTGTATGTTCATTATATTAACCTCTCTTAATTGTCAGAAGCCGTTCCATGATATCGTCATGCGGTGTTCCGTTCTGCCTAAACTAGGTCGAGCAGTTGGTTTTGATAACGTCATAGATCTTGCTCCATGCGGCATCCGACTGACGCAGATATGTTATGGCCATTTGAACGTAAGGCGACTGCATGGGCTGCCCTGTTGTAGGGTGCTTTGCCAAAAGTCCTACTTTGGCGTTCATTTGCTCGCACTCCAGCCATCTTGCCTTAGCACTATTTCAAGTCTACAAGATATAAAACATAAGTTCCACTCGCCAGAAGCACATAGCAGGCTTAAGCTATTCCAAACAT
>JAEZFR010000170.1 GCA_023417285.1 Bacillota bacterium | reverse complement strand
ATATAACGGAGTATATTAGGAATACTATAAAAAAGAATGATGGTTTACTTCTCGAACTAGAGCAATATGCTGCGGAAAATCATGTTCCTATAATTCAGCCAGAGGTATCGGCACTTATGAGAGTAATTGGCAATGTGCATAAGCCCAAGAGGCTTCTAGAGGTTGGAACAGCAATTGGGTACTCGTCAATTCTTTTCTCTGAATTCTTGAGCAAAGGTGGCATTATTGATACTATTGAGCGCAACGATACCATGATTGAACAGGCAAATATCAACATCAAAAAGGCCGGACTTAAGGACACAATTAATGTTATTGCCGGAGATGCTATTGAGGTGCTTGCATGCCTCAATAAGAATTATGATATGATATTTCTAGATGCTGCAAAGGGGCAATACAATGAATTCCTTGAACATAGCAAAAGGATGCTTAACAAGGGCGGTCTATTGGTATCAGACAATGTTTTATACAAGGGTATGATAGCAACAGATACTCTTGTGGTAAGAAGGAAGAAGACTATAGTTAACAGAATGCGTACATTTTTGCATGATTTATGCCAAGATGAGGACTTTGAAACAAGTATTATCCCAATAGGGGATGGAGTAGCGCTTAGTTATCGAAGGTAAAAGAAGAAATTATAATGGTAAAAAGTGATAATTAGTAAGGCGATAAAAGTAGCAAGATATCTATAATTATTTTAATACAAACGAGAGGCAAATATGGAGAAAATTGAGCTATTGGCACCAGCAGGCAATCTTGAAAAACTTAAGATGGCGATTTTATATGGAGCAGATGCAGTGTATATCGGGGGACAACGTTTTGGGCTTCGAGCGTCAGCTGACAATTTTTCACCTGAGCAGATGAAGGAGGGCGTAGAGTTTGCACATAATAGGGGTGCTAGAGTCTACGTTACTGTAAATATTATTCCTCATAACCATGACTTGGTAGGGCTTCCACAGTATATAAAGCAGCTTGAGGAAATAGGCGTAGATGCAATTATAGTATCTGACCCGGGTATATTCTCTATTGCAAGAGAAGTTTCGCCTGATATGGAGATTCATATTAGCACCCAGGCCAATAATACAAACTATAAAAGTGCAGAGTTTTGGTATAAGCAAGGCGCAAAAAGGGTAGTTGTTGCACGCGAACTATCTTTTGATGAAATAAGGGAGATTAAGGATAAAACCCCACAAGGTTTAGATATAGAGGCCTTTGTACATGGAGCAATGTGTATTTCATACTCAGGTAGATGTCTCTTAAGCAGTTACATGACAGGGCGCGACTCAAATAAGGGTGCCTGTTCCCATCCTTGCAGATGGAAATACAGCTTAGTAGAAGAAAAAAGGCCCGGAGAGTATTACCCTGTATATGAGGACGAAAGAGGCACCTATATCTTTAATTCCAAAGATCTATGCATGATTGAGCATATTCCACAGTTGATTGGGGCAGGGATTTATAGCTTTAAGCTAGAGGGACGAATGAAGAGCTCATTTTATGTAGCTACCGTTGTTAGTGCATACCGTAGGGCAATTGATGAGTATCAGAAGGATCCTGAAAATTATAAGTTTGATCCAAAATGGCTGGAAGAGCTTTCGAAGGCAAGCCATAGAGAATACACCACAGGCTTTTATTTCGATAAAACAACTGGTAATGATCAGATTTATAATACAAGCTCATATATCAGAGAGTACGATTTTGTAGGTCTTGTTTTAGAATACAATGAGGAGACAGGAATAGCTACAGTTGAGCAGAGAAACCGATTGATTGTTGGTGATGATATCGAGGTGCTAAGACCTGATGGTTCATATTTCATACAAACAATTTCCCAGATAATTAATGAGGAGGGTGAGAGTATCAGAACAGCTCCCCATCCACAGATGATAATGCAAATACCAATGGATCAAAAGGTTTGCGAGTTTTCAATATTAAGAAGGAAATAGTATAGCCAATCCCTTTAAATGGAAATAATCTAAATATTATTTTGTTTGAAGGGATTTTTTTTATGCTTCAAAATAGATTAAAACGTGTAGCAATCGTTTTTTTGATTATATTTATTACTCTTGTTGCAAGAATGTTCTATATACAAGTAATATCGTCCAACATGTTGTCTCAGAAGGCTTCTGCTCAAAGAGTAAGTAATATTGAGATTGAGAATGTCCGAGGCGATTTTTTAGATAGAAACGGAATAAGATTTACTAGCAGGATTGCAAAAATTACCGCTGTGTTGAAGCCTCTTTTGTTAAAGAAGGTGGACGATGCAACACTTAGCGAGATATGCAGTCTCACTGGGCTGGATGCCCAAAAAACTATTGAGAAAATAAGAACAACAAAGAACCCAATACTAATAGACGTAGATCAAGAGACAAGAGCCTTGATAATGAGCAAAAACATTGAGGGGATCTCATTTGTGAACTCTCTCGACAGGTATGGCACCGATACTAAGGCAAAGCATATATTGGGATATATTAATCAAGTGGATAATGTAGGCAGCTTTGGGCTGGAAAAGCAGTATGAAAGCATCTTGAATTTTGGTAAGGACACAACCATTGGGGTTGTTACTGACGCAAATAATAATCTTCTTGATGGGTTGGGGTATCGTGTAATTAAACCTGATACTAAGCAAAATAAAAAATTAGATATTCAACTAACCTTGGATTACCATATACAGAGCATTATAGAAAATGCATTGGATAAGGGGGGGTTAGCAGGTGCTGCTGTAGTTGAAGATGTAAGTAATGGCAACATTGTTGGAATATGCTCTAAACCGGATTTTAATCCTAATGATGTACAGAATTATTTGAATAACAATAAACAACCACTTTACAATAGAGCGCTTGCCCAATATAATATTGGCTCGATATTCAAGTTGGTTGATCTCGCAGCCGTTTATGAGATTAATCCTTCCTTTAATGAAATATATAATTGCACAGGGTATATTCAGGTAGGAAACTCTCTTATTAGATGCTCCTCTTATGAAAAAGGAGGGCACGGAGAAATTGATATTTCAAGTGCATTTGCAAATTCGTGTAATTCTTATTTTATTAACTTTTCAATGAACCTTGGGATTGAACCAATCCTATCAATGGCCCAGAGCCTGGGGTTAGGCAACACTACTGGACTAACACTTCAAAAAATTGATGAGGCAAAAGGTGTATTACCTAATTCCAACGATATTGTAAATCCAGGAGATTTGGCTAATATTTCAATTGGACAGGGCTCTGTCCTCGCTACGCCTGTTCAGATTGCAGATATGGTGGCTACAATAGCAAATGGTGGTAACAAGCATACTGTTAATATAGTGAACTGTGTAACTGATAATGAGGGTAATAAAATACGTGACCTTGCTAATAGAAGTGAAACCAGAGTTATGTCTAAGGCAACAGCTCAAAGTATAAGAACTCTGATGGAGGGCGTAATACGTAATGGAACAGGTAAAAAGGCTAACCTTGATGGCTATGGAGGAGCAGGTGGAAAGACGGGAAGCGCTGAAACCGGTCAATTAGTTGAAGGAGAAAAGGTAACTCAGGCATGGTTTGCGGGATACTTTCCTGCAAATAAACCTAAATACTCTGTTGCAATATTTATTGAAAATGGTAAGAGTGGTTCAGAGGCAGCAGCTCCTGTTTTTAAGGAGATTGGGGAGGAAATATTAAAAAAGGGATTGTAATTATAAATGATTGTATTACAATATAAGAATATCATTAAATTAAAATTTATTATCACAAAAGTACCTCACTTTTTTAAAAAAATGTGGTACTTTATTTTTAATAAAACATTGGTAATTTGCTTAGATTATATTATAATTGTATTATATTTGACATAAATTACTAATATAGTTATTTTTATGATTATTTATTTTTATGTCAATTAGTGTTTTCAGTATTTAGTTATCACTTTCTTTATTTTTATGCATACTTATCAATGATTTTAATTTAGGAGGTATTTTATGTTTTGTGAACAATGTGGAAATGAGATTACACCTGGGAAGCCTTTTTGCGCAAGCTGTGGGGCTAAAATAAATCAAACCCCAGATAATCAACAGCAGGAACAGCAGGCGCAGCCACAATATCAGCAGCCAGTGCAGGCGCAGCAGGCTCAGCCACAGTATCAGCAAGCAGAACAGGCTCAGCCACAGTATCAGCAAGCAGAACAGGCACAGCCACAGTATCAGCAGCCAGAACAGGCTCAGTCACAGTATCAGCAGCCAGTGCAAGCGCAGCAGACACAGCAAGGATACAATGCAATACTTAACATAGACACCATACAGAACAAGCCAAATCCAAATGGTACTATTAACACAAAGAAGCGTATGAAGGTTTGGCCTATAGTGCTTTCAAGTGTCGTAGCAGTATTAGTTTTGATGGGGGCCCTACTATTTGTATTTAGAATGAATATAATGGCAACAGTAATGGGACCAAGCAACTACTATTTCTATCTAGAGCAAAAAAATGCTAGCAGTTTAAAATCATTAGCTTTAGATAGTATGAAGAGTACAAAGTTTAGTCTTGACAGTAAAATAACTGCTAGCGTTAGTGGTAGTTCGTTTGGCGATGATGAAGAGTTAGAGTCAATAAAAGAAATTATGTCGAGTTTAAGTTGTCAACTGAGCTTAGACTATGACCAAACAGATTTGTCAGACCCTTTTTACATATTAAAACTAGATGCTAAGCATAACAGTGATGACATATTTAATTTAGGTATCGAGAGCAGTGATAATAAGACTAAAATTTCATTTCCTGGAATGTCCGAAGAATCTATTGGCTTTAGTTTACCAGAAAGTAATGATAAACTAACCCTTGCACTGACAGGTGATGACAAGGCTTTTGAAGAGGTATTCGGAATATCAAAAGACAAGTACCAACAAATGAAGAGCAAGTATTTGAAGGATATAATTTTTGCAAGCATCCCAAATGATAAAGCACATTTTACAACTAGTGATAAATTTGAGGGGATAAGTTGTAATTCTATTGTTTTTAATTTAGATGAAAAGGATATATTAGCAATTTCTGAAAAACTGGCTGATGAAATTGAAAAGGATGAAGACCTACATACATTAATTAAGTCAGTAATTGATTTTACAGCAAAAGAAGGATTGGGAAACGTAGCAAACTATGACAGTATATCTTTAAGCGAAATTAAAGATTCTATTAAAGAACTATGTGATGAGCTTAGAGACAAAGAAGGCATTGAAACGACGAATATTCAGTATTCAGTTTATTTCAGTGACAGCGGTAAGATAATTGCTCGTAAATTAAGTGAAATTGATAGTAATACTAATATCTTGTTTGCAAATTATGAACAGGAAGGTCAGGAAATCTTAAAAGCTAGTATTACAGATGATAATGGAAAGTCATTAGAATTTACTAAAAAGAGCTCCACAGTAGAAAATATTGAAAAAGGAGATATAGATTTTAGCTTTTTAGGAGATAAATTTTTTACTGCGACATATAGCTTGGATACTTCAGCTAAGATTTTAGGACAAAAGGTACTAGTAGGAAATATTGATGCATATCTTGATTTATATAATATTGATCAATCAACTACAAAGATTAAGTTATCATTAAATAATGAAAAGAAAGATGATACAAATATCATCTCAAAATTAAAAGTTACTACAGATGTTGATGATGAAGAAATAATCTTTGATGTTAAATTAGATACTAAGTATTCGTCCGACAATTTTAGTAAACCTAATATTTCATTAGAAGATTGTATAGAGATAGATCTAAAAGATGCTAATAATCTAGAAAACACAGAGAATCTCGAAAATCTCTACTATGACCTTGAGGATTCTTTACAGCAGAGAGTAATGGAAATTCTAAGTGAGTACATGGATTATTAACCAATACTATTTATTGCAAGCCCGTACGCCTATACTGTGCGGGCTTGTACAATACAGAAAAGTTCATATATTGGTTTTAATGTTGAAAATCCATTTTTCAATACTTCGGGAAGCTTTGGCGAAAATGCAAGTTCAAAATTATTCTGGACACTTTCAAAATAGATATTCTTTCTATCCAACCACTGCTTCAGCTCGTCAGACTGCTCTGGATATTTACTTCGTTTATACATTTCTCCACCTATTTTAAATTCTGACTGATTTTGATAGCATTCAAAAGCTTTAAGAAAAACAGGGTCGTTAGATATTATCATTTCCCTGAGAATAGACATGGATTTTGTTGATGCACCATAATATCCAACACCATAACTA
>JAEZFR010000119.1 GCA_023417285.1 Bacillota bacterium | reverse complement strand
TTTGGATCCAGGTGCGCTTCATAAGCCGAAGAGATTCTTCGGGGCTGCCAGAAATATTGAGCACGGCGGAAGCCTGACCATTATGGCTACTGCACTTATAGAAACAGGCAGCAGAATGGATGATGTTATTTTTGAAGAATTCAAGGGAACAGGTAACATGGAGCTTCATCTTGACAGAAAGCTTTCTGAAAAGAGAATCTTCCCTGCAATAGACATAAATAAATCGGGTACCAGAAGAGAAGAATTACTGCTTACTCAGAAGGAACTCGAGGGTGTTTGGGCTATTAGAAAGGCAATGAGCAACATGGGTACTGGCGAGGTTACTGAGATACTAATTAAGCAGCTCATGCAGACAAGATTTAACGAAGACTTTATAAAGAGCATAAACATTTCATTCCTTGAGAAAAATAGGGACTGAGCAAAAAATAGTCTTGCGATATGTAGAGTTTTGTGTTAAAATATCACTTGCCTCTTATAAATAGCAAACAGTAATACATTTCAATGTATTAATTGATATAAACACACAAGTGTGATAAATCGTAACATAATTAACGCTATTGTTCATTGAGGACATTGCAATGGTTTTGAAAGAAGGTGAAAAGAATGAAAGAAGGAATTCATCCAAATTACCAGGAGACAGTTGTAAAGTGTGCTTGCGGCGAAACTTTTACTACTGGTTCTACTAAGAAGAGCCTTCACGTTGAAATTTGTTCAAAGTGTCATCCTTTCTTTACTGGAAGACAGAAGCTTCTTGATACAGGTGGACGTGTAGAAAGATTTAAGAAGAAATTTGGTATTGTTGACAACGCTTAATATTGTATTCGCATGGAAAAACTGGGTGATACCCAGTTTTTATTTTTTTATTTAAATATATTTACTTAAGCATAGCTTTAATTGTTTCTATATAAGGTTTTTGTAAGAGTGGTGTTCATATAATGTTAATTTGTTAGGAACATAAATTTATGCTATTATATACATATTGAAAGCAATTTCATTGGAGGTTATATGAAAAAGACAAGTATAGGGGGACAAGCTCTTCTTGAAGGGCTTTTAATGATAGGTCCTGAGTATATGGCTACAGCAATTAGAAAATCAGATGGTGAGATTATTGTAGAAAAAAAACCTGTGAAGCCTAAAGGAAAGTGGAGCAAGATTCCTATTGTAAGAGGGGCAGTAAACCTCTTTAAACAGTTGATAGTAGGTATTAAGGCTCTCATGTACTCAGCAGATTTTGTTGATTTAGACGATGGGGAAAAGTACGAACCATCGAAATTTGAAAAGTGGTTGGATCGAAAGTTCGGTGATAAGGTTACCGATATTGCTATATATTTCTCTGTAATATTGTCAATATGCTTTAGCGTAGGATTGTTTATATTATTGCCGAATTTTATTGCTTCAATTATTGAACATTTTACTCCTATTAACAAGGAAGTATTTTCAGGGGTAGTTATATTGAATCTCGTGGAAGGTGCTATAAGAATTGGATTGTTTATAGGGTATCTTGCATTGGTCTCATTGATGAAAGAGATGAGAAGAGTTTGGGAGTATCATGGTGCGGAGCACAAGACTATACACTGTTATGAGCATGGTGATGAAATAACTGTTGAAAATGTCAGAAAGTACACCACGTTGCACCCAAGATGTGGTACAGCATTATTGTTTACAATAATGGTTATAAGTATTTTATTATTTTCATTTACAGGATGGTACAATGTATTTATTAATGCACTAATTAGAATACTATTAGTGCCAATAGTAGCAGGTATCTCAATTGAATTAATAAAGTTTATGGCAAAGAAGGAAAATGCATTGTTCAAGATAGTAACAGCTCCAGGCCTGTTCTTTCAACGTTTTACAACAAGAGAGCCTGATGACAGCCAGATTGAAGTTGCAATTGCTGCATTTTTGGAGGTTCTTCCATCAGAGAATGTTAATGACGAATGGGGCAAGGATTAAGGATATAGAAATTATATGAATATAAAAGAATGTTTCTCGAAAATAACCGCACAACTTAAAGAAAACAATATTGATACCCCGGCACAAGAGGCTGGGGTACTGCTTTGCCATGCGTTAAAGTGTGACCGAACCTATCTGTATGCTCACCCTGAGGAAGAACTGAATAGGTCTATAGTAGAGCAGGTATTGGATAATGTTAATAAGCGTATTAATAAAATACCTTTGCAGTATATTGTGGGAAGCACCGAGTTCATGTCACTTACATTTAAGGTAACACCAAGCGTGCTTATTCCAAGGCAGGATACCGAGCTATTGGTGGAAACCTGCATAAAACTAGCTAATAAAGGCCCTCGCCCAATCAGTATTCTTGACATGTGTACCGGCTCGGGCTGCGTTGCCGTAAGCCTTGCCTGGTATCTGGGGCAGGCAAGGCTTACGGCCTGCGATATATCTGGTGCTGCACTGGAAGTAGCACGGGATAATGCTGAAAATAATGGGGTAGCAAATAGAATTACGTTCCTGCAGGGGGATTTATTCGATGCTCTAAATGGGGTTGAGGAGGCGATTGTCTGTTCTGCTGATATGAATCAGGTACAAGCTCAGCATATGCAAGTCGAGAAGACACAAGCTCAGCATATGCAAGTCGAGAGGGCACAAGCTCAGCATATACCCAGTTTTGATATTATAACAAGTAACCCTCCATATATAGAAACGGAAACTATTTCTACACTTGACCCCGAAGTTCGCAGCAATGAACCGATGCTTGCTTTGGATGGTGGTACTGATGGATTGAATTTCTATAGACGCATAAGTAGAGAGTGCACTGCTTATTTGAAGCAAAACGGTTACCTAGTGCTTGAAATAGGCTATAACCAAGGACAGTCGGTATCATCGTTGCTTACAGAAGCAGGCTTTATAAATGTAACTGTGCTAAAGGATTTATGTAATAACCATAGAGTAGTTGTGGGGCAGAAACAATAAGCCACAATACAATAAGCTACAATACAATAAGCTACAATACAATAAGCAACAATACAATAAGCCACAATACAAATAGCAACCATACAAAAAGCTACCATACAATAAGTAGAATATCAGTTATTCATTCCAAAGCTTCATTACTTTTGCATCCTGCAGATTCTTTACAATTATTATTGTAATAGGTCCAATAAACATTCCCAGTATTCCAAAAAACTCAAGACCTATGTACATTGCTATAAGTGTAACAAGTGGAGGAAGACCTATCTGACTTCCAACTATTTTTGGTTCGAGTATTTGGCGTATTAATATTCCTAGAATATATATTATAGTAAGCCCAAATGCCAAGGTTATATTGCCAGTAACAAGCTGCCATAAAATCCAGGGTATCATAACTACTCCTGTGCCAACTATGGGAATAGCATCTGAAAGACCAACTACCAATGCAATAAGCAGTGCGTAGTTAACATTTAGAATAAATAACCCTATACATACTTCCACGAAGGTAAAGGCCATCAACATTCCCAAGGCTTTAAAATATCCAAGCAAGGCAGCTAGGGTGTCTCTTTTCAGCATTACAATATTTTTTCTCCATTTAAAAGGAAGTTGCCTATAAATAAAGGAAGAAATTGCTTGTCTATCGCTACTGAAGAAGTAGGTGCTCAAAAGGGTCACTATGGTGAATACCGTCATATGCGGGATTGAAGACATTGCGTTTATTACATATGCAACGAAGTTCTTTATCCATTCTCCGATATTGGTTGATATGCTATCAATGTTTTTCGAAATTGCAGTACTGATTTCCAAGGGCAAATTATTATAAATAGTGTTTAATTTATATGTGAACTTATCGATTTGGACTATGATATTATCGGTGTATATATTAAGGTTGTGCTGCAGGCCAGTCAACTCATTATAAACCTTTACAAGACCTACGATCAGAAGAGTACCTAAGACCGATATTGTAAAAAGAAGAGATATGATAGCTCCTATTCTTCTAGATACGTGAACCTTTTCAAGCAGCTTGATTAAAGGCTCATTCAATGTAGAAAGAAAAAGTGCTATTACAAAGGGTGCAAAAAACGGAAGAAGGTATTTTATTAAAATATACAGTAACAAAAAGAATACAACTATGTATAATGCCTTTTTTATAATAGGTCCATATCTTTCCCAAAACATAGCTTATACCTCCTTTGATTTGATGCTTATTTAAAGTGCATCTTATATATATTTATATTGTATTTCTTAAATTAACACAAAATATTTCTTATTATTAATAATATATTTTCAGTGGAAAAAAAATCTAACAGTTCTCAAGGCCAATCAGTAAAAGCATTGTGGTTTTTTTAACACAATCTTGTATACAATGTTCCTAAGCATATGGGTGTAAGTAGCTAAAAATAAGCATTTTCCCAATTGATTTTAGAAAAAAAATAATGTAAAATGATAAACGGACGACAATAAAAGAGCGTAGTCGACATAATTTTGATGGAAGTAATTTATACATCTAAATTAGCATTTGACTATGCATCTTGGTGTGTCTATCATTGAAAGTGGTTAACTGTGAACGTAGATGATTAACTATGGTTGTTAATTATTAATTGTAATTACGATTTTAAGAATCTGTGGGTTTTATAGAAGCCCTCAGGTTCTCAAATATAATATGAGGGTAGCTGTTGTAGGTTGTCTGTTTTAAACCTTAACGTACATATTTGTTTTATCTATAATTAAGGAAAAAAGAGAGTCTACTATCGGCGAGAAAAAAATTTATTATTTGAAAGGAGAATTAGCTGTGGAATGGTATTTATTACTGGCAGCTATTCTGCTGCCTGCACTTAGTGCAGTGCTATGCTTTGTATTGAGGAATCAGAAGGTTCGTATCGCTGTTGTAAGTGTGTCAACACTTATTTTATTTGCCGTGGCAGGCGGATTCATTTACCTTTTGATGACATCGTCCGATGGAAAAATTGTATTCCAAATGGGAGAAAGTACGCTTGAAGTTGTCAGCTGGATAATCAAGGGTGTTGATTTATTGTTGTTGGGATATATGGCGTACATAGGTATAAAGCACAAGAAGGCAATTGTTTTAGTATTAGTAATCCTTCAATTCATCCCTTGGTCTTTGTTTGAGGTATTTGGTTTCTTTGGACATCCACATGAGCCAGAGTTTGCGTTTGTAATAGACTATCTATCTCTTATTATGATTGCATTAGTATCAATCATAGGACCAATTATTACAGTGTTTGCTATAGGATATATGAAGGAACACGAGCATCACTTACACCTAAAGGTATCAAGACAGCCACGGTTCTTTATGGTACTATTCGTATTCCTAGGTGCTATGAATGCACTGGTTATGACAGACAACCTGTCGTGGATGTACTTCTTCTGGGAAATAACTACTCTTTGCTCATTCTTGCTCATTTCACATGATGGAACTGAAATAGCAATAAAGAATGGTTTAAGGGCGTTATGGATTAACTCAGTTGGTGGTCTTGCTTTTATAGTTGCAATAGTTCTTATTAACGAGAGCTTGGGAACATTATCAATTCAAGCAATTGTGGAGTCAGGTGGAGCAGCATTTACAGGAGCACTTCCTATAGCGTTGGGGCTTCTATGTATAGCGGGTTTTACAAAGTCTGCGCAGTTCCCATTTCAACCTTGGCTTCTAGGTGCAATGGTTGCACCAACACCTGTTTCTGCATTGTTACACTCAAGTACAATGGTTAAGGCTGGTGTGTATTTAGTAGTAAGACTTGCACCTGCATATTCAGGAACAATTCTGGCTCAGATGGTAGCTGTGGTAGGTGGGTTTACTTTCGTAGCTGCATCGGCAATAGCAATAAGCCAGAGCAATGCAAAAAAGGTACTTGCGTATTCAACAATCGCAAACCTTGGACTTATTATTTGCTGTGCTGGTATTGGTACAAGAGTATCTATTGCAGCAGCAGTACTTCTTATGATATTCCATGCGGTATCTAAGGGCTTACTCTTCCTATGCGTTGGTACCATTGAGCAGGGTATCGGCAGCAGGGATATAGAGGACATGCAGGGCTTGTTCAAGATTATGCCTTTCACAACAGTAATAACTGTTATCGGTATGATTTCCATGCTATTACCTCCATTTGGAGTACTTATTACAAAGTGGCTAGCAATAGAGACAGCAGTTCATCAACCACTGGTATTACTCTTTATAATACTGGGAAGTGCCTTCACGGTTGTATTCTGGGCTCAGTGGATTGGTATTATACTGACAATGTCCTACAAGACAAAATATACAATGGAAAAGATAGGTGCATCAATCAAGACTGCATTGACATTCCTTATAGTTGGAGTTTTGGCGGCTAGCGTATTAATAGTTCCAATGTACAACAACTTTATAAAGCCATATATTGCATCTCTTGGCATAACTGATAGCGAAATGCTTTCAGGAACTGGCTTGGGAGTATGGCTTGAGTCAGCAGACAAAGCAGTCTATGGCGGATTTGCATCTATAATGTTCTTTATAGTAATATTTGTACTTATGATTACAATACCTCTTTTAGCAAAGAGGCGTAAACCAAGCAGTCTAAAGCCACCATATCTCTGTGGTGCAAACGTAAACGAAGACCTTAGAGGTATAGAGTTTACCGGACCTGGCGATAAGGTTGAACAGGTAGTAGTAAGAAATTACTATATGGAACAAGTATTTGGTGAAAGCAAGCTTTCATTCTACCTGAGCGTCGTAGCAGGTGCGCTCATTATTATAATGTTAGGGGTGGTGATAGGGTTATGACATTGCATAATTTATTGATAGCCGTTATTGCAATAATAGCTGCCCCAATTATTGGTGGATTGTTAACGGGTATAGATAGAAAGATTACAGCAAGAATGCAAAATAGATTTGGACCTCCAATCCTTCAGCCTTTTTATGATTTTTTCAAGCTGTTGGGCAAGGAGAGTATAGCAGTTAACCAAACTCAGATGGTATACGTATTAGGGCATCTTTTCTTTGCCATAGGAGCATTAGTAATGCTGGTGTTACAGCAGGACCTTCTGATGATGATGTTTATACTTGCTTTTTCAGCGATATCACTTATCATGGGTGCCATGAGTGTACGTTCACCATATAGCAAGGTTGGTGCGCAGAGAGAAATTATGCAGATGATGGCTTACGAGCCAGTTCTTCTCATAATGGTAGTAGGGGTTTACAAGACAACAGGAAGCTTTATGATATCGAGTATATTTGAGCATCATGATCCTTTATTGTTTAGCTTGCCTCTTGTATTTTTATCATTCATTTATGTATTGACTATAAAGTTAAGAAAGTCGCCATTTGACTTCTCAACCTCACACCACGGTCATCAAGAGTTGATAAAAGGTCTGACTACAGAGTTTTCAGGATTACAGTTAGCATTAATAGAGTTAACTCACTGGATTGATCTTGTAGTACTTTTGGGACTAATAACTCTGTTTTTTGCTCAGCCAATATGGGTAGGTATAATTATAGCCCTAGTTGCTTACTTCTTTGAAATAGTAATCGACAATATCAGTGCCAGAGTAACATGGCAGTGGATGGTCAAAGTAACTTGGGTAGTTGGTATCGGAGCTGCTTTGGTGAATATAATCTGGATGTATATTATATAAGGAGAGGTGAGAAGGATGGGTTTATTAGGCAAATCAAGAAAGAAATCACCCTGGGTAATACATTATGACTGCACAAGCTGTAATGGCTGTGATATAGAAACACTTGCCTGCCTCACTCCTGTTTACGATGCTGAGAGGTTAGGCATAGTGAACGTAGGAAATCCGAAGCACGCTGATATTTTACTGGTTACAGGTTCTGTAAATAAGAGAAATGCTCATGTATTGACAACACTTTACAATCAGATGCCTGAACCAAAGGCAGTTGTTGCTATAGGGGCATGTGCTTGCACAGGTGGATTATTCAAGGAGTGCTACAACGTATTAGGCGGGGTAGAAAAGGTTATTCCTGTTGATGTGTTTGTACCAGGCTGTTGTCCAAGACCTGAGGCTATATTCGATGGTATAGTTCAGGCAGTTGGTAAGCTGGATGAAAAGGCACAGAAAATGAAGGAACAAAAATAGGCAAGCCAGAAAGGACATTAATGCTATGATTGAAAATTTAGTTGATATTACGGTTGACCATCTGCTTGCAGAAGTTCATCAATGCAAGTTTGAGGGGTACAGGTTTGTTACTGCAACCAGCGTTGACAACGGTGACGGCACTATAGATGTTCTTTATCACTTTGACAAGGACTTTGCAATGAAAAACTTCAAGATAACTGTAAACAAGGAAGATAAGGTTCCTAGTATATCAAAGGATTATTTCAGTGCAGTTCTAGTTGAAAATGAGATAAAAGAACTATTTGGAGTAAATATTGTTGACATTGCTATAGATTATGGTGGAAAAATGCTGCTTTCAGATGAGCAAATGAGTTCACCAATGTTAAGAAATCAGATTACTATTGAGCAAAGAGGGGGTGCTAAATAATGAGTCAGACTATTATACCTTTTGGGCCACAGCATCCTGTTCTTCCAGAACCCCTTCATATAAAGCTGGTTATGCAGGATGAGAAGATAGTTGAGGCAATACCTGCTATTGGCTATGTTCATAGAGGTCTAGAAAAGCTCACTGAGACAAAGGAATTTACTCAGAATGTTTTTGTAGTAGAGAGAGTATGCGGTATTTGTAGTGTAATGCATGCTATGGCTTACTGCCAGGGTATGGAAGAGCTCATGAATATTCAAATACCTGACAGAGCAAAGTTCCTGCGCGTTATATGGGGAGAACTCCATAGAATACACAGCCATCTATTGTGGTTGGGACTACTTGCAGATGCTTTTGGATTTGAAAGCTTATTTATGCAGGTATGGAGAGATAGAGAAAAGATTATGGATATCATGGAAGAGACCGCAGGAGGTAGAGTAATAATTTCTGCAAACCAGATAGGCGGAACCAGGCGTGATTTAAACAAGGATCAGATGATAAAAATTAATCTAGTTCTGGACGAAATTGCAGAGGATATGAAGAATGTAGAAGCTGTGTTCTTGAATGATTATACAGTTAAGCACAGACTTTGCGGTGTAGGTGTATTGTCCAAGCAAATGGCAGAAGAGCTTTGCGTTGTCGGACCTATGGCAAGAGCAAGCGGAATTAAGTATGACTTTAGAATGACAGGATATTCTGCATATGGTCAGCTTGATTTTGAGCCTGTTATTCACAACGACGGTGACTGTTACGGAAGAACATACGTTAGACTTCATGAGGTTTATCAGTCAATTGACCTAATTAGACAGGCAATTGACAAGATTCCTGATGGAGAGCACTGTGTACCAGTAAAGGGCTTCCCACCAAAGGGTGAGGTAATATCAAGAGTAGAACAGCCTAGAGGAGAAGTTCTATACTACATGAGAGCAAATGGCACCAAGAATTTGGACAGATTGAGGCTTAGAACTCCAACCTTTGCAAACATTCCTGCACTATTAAAAATGCTTCCAGGAAGCCAGCTAGCTGATGTTCCAATGCTGATACTGACAATAGATCCTTGCATATCTTGTACAGAGAGATAATTCTCTAGCTTGCGATGCTTTAGGTAAGATTGCGTGAAGATAGATTGAGACATAAGTAGCTTGACGGGTTTGGCTGTAGAACAGTTGGTTAAGGTAATTTAGTTGTTTTACAGATTCAAACAAGCTAACACAGGCACTGTACAGTATATCTGTATTTGCCGCATATATGAAAGGATGATAGATTATGTTTGATATGGTGGGTAATGTATTCAAGAACCTTTTCTCGAAGCCTGCTACCAGATTATATCCTTTTGATAAAAGAGAGCCGTTTAAGGATGCGAGAGGACATATTTCAGGAATTGAAATAGAAAAGTGCATTTTCTGTGGAATATGTCAGAGGAAATGTCCCTCAGATGCAATAGTGGTTAATAAGGCTGAAAAGTCATGGGAAATTGACCAATTCAAATGTGTAATCTGTGGTGCATGCACAGAGGTATGCCCTAAAAAGTGCATTTTATCAGAGGCAGGACACAAGTCCTCAGCGTACACCAAGGAGTCCTTAAAGGTAGTTCAGCCTGTAAAGGAACCAGAGGATGCTACAAAAGTAACAGCTTAAGAGCTATTATAATAAATAGTTTCAAGTATGCTGAATAAGTATTTGTTAAAGAACAATGTATAATGAACAGCTGCAAAGATTGCTCTTTGCAGCTGTTTGTATAAATAATAAGGCGGGTACAGTTTTTTGAAGGGATGTAGATTAAATGCATGAATATGCTGTAACACAGTCAATGCTAAAATTGGCTCTGGATGAAGCGAAAAGAGTTAATGCTTCAAAGATACTGGAAATCAGGCTGGTAATAGGCGACTTATCAACCATTGTTGATGATTCGGTTCAAATGTATTTTGATATTATGAGTGAGGGTACTATTGCAGAAGGCGCAAAGCTAATTTTCAAGAGAGTTGCCGCTGAATTTGCCTGCAAGGAGTGCGGGACGGTATTTGTTAAGCCTGCACATGGGTTTGACTGCCCTAAATGTGGAAAACTTGGATCTCCAACCGGTGTAGGTAAGGAGTTTTATATAGAAAGTATAGAGATTGATTAGAAATTAAAGAGAGGGAGAGTACCATGGAAGTTAAAATGATGAAGAATATATTGCATGCTAATGATACATTGGCAGCACAAAATAGAAGCTACTTTAAGGATAATGGCATTACAGCTATAAATATTATGGCATCTCCAGGTTCAGGTAAAACCAGCATGATACTTGGCCTTTTCAAGGAATTAGAGGGAAAGGCACCGGTGGCTGTAATTGAGGGTGATATTGCATCCTCCATAGATGCGGAAAAGATAGAAAGGCTAGGCAAACCAGTTATTCAGATAAATACAGGTGGGGGTTGCCATCTGGATGCAAACATGATAAAGACTGCAGTAGAAAGTTTGAACTTGGAAAAAGGTACGTTTCTATTTGTAGAAAATGTGGGAAACCTTGTATGCCCGTCATCTTTTGACCTTGGAGAGGGAATTAAGCTAGTAATTGCAAGTGTTCCGGAGGGACATGACAAGCCCTATAAGTACACCTCTATGTTTGAGGCTGCTGACATTGTGGTACTAAACAAGACAGATTTGCTGCCATACATCGATTTCGATAAAGACAGCTTCTATAAAGGCGTAAGAGCCTTAAACAGCAAAGCTGAAATAGTTGAAATCTGCTGCAAGTCAGGTGAAGGAGTAGAAAGACTGGCACAGGTTTTATTGAGTTGGAAAAATTAATAAGTGGATATAAAAAGGCTATGTCACAACATACGGTTGATGGGAGAATTAAAGGTGATGCTACTCTTGTAACGCACAAAATGAGCTCTTATGTTAGATTTACAAATGCCAACGGCATTGAACTTGTGCAGCTAAAGACTGGCAAGGCAAAGAAAGGCATTTATAATATCCAGCATATCAACAGCTACCAAAGCCAGTTAAAGAAGTTTATGCGTGGCTTTAACGGTGTTTCTACAAAGTATCTGAACAACTACCTTGTGTGCAACAACTTTGTAAACTATGCCAAAGAGAGTGATACGGAGAAAAGGAACATCTTCCTTACTTTCGTTCTGGCAACATTGAAAACAGATAAGTGTAGAGACTTATCAAATAGACCAGCAGTTCCACTGGTCGCCTAATCTTAATTTGTTATTGCATAATTCGTTGTATTTAGGAGATTGAAACATATGAAAAAACTATATGAAAAAAGTGAAATATGGTTTGCTGTAATGTGGATTATTATTTATGTAGTTGTCATGGGAAATTTGAGAGACAATTTTGGTGATGGTAGTCCGATTTCCCTGCTTGGATTGATTATAATAGCAACTGTAATCACTGCATTTATTATGAAGAATAAGTTGAATGAGAAGTATGGATTTAAAGGTATAAATAATTACAAAAAGTATCTATTTTTTATTCCGTTCATTCTTTTGATATCTGTGAACTTCTGGTCAGGGGTATCTGTTCATTATAGTGCGCTTAACCAAATGTTTGCCGTTCTAACCATGGCATTAGTCGGTTACGTTGAAGAGATAATATTCCGAGGATTACTATTTAAGGCAATTGAAAAGGATAATGTTAAGCAGGCAATTATTATATCTGCAATAACATTCGGAGCAGGACACATCATTAACTTACTTACAGGGAAGGCAACAGTAGATACGATTTTGCAGATAGTGTACGCTATGGCAATTGGTTTTGCGTTTGTTATGGTCTTTTATAAAAGTAAAAGCCTTATTCCTTGCATCATTACACATAGTTTGGTTAATATTACTTCGAAATTCTCAGGAGAAAGTTCGAGAGTCTTAGATTATATAGTGGCAATATTTATCATTATTGTCGCAGGGGGTTATGCTTTTTATCTTTATAAAAGAGTTGAGAACGAGTATCAATAAATTCCAGTTTGTAGGAGAGTTTAAGGCTCTCCTACAAAAAATCTTATTTATCATCTATTTGTTGTGACATAGCCAAAAAGAAAATTACTTTTTCAATTCCTTTTTACCGGTTACCTTGCTTTTGTCATCCATTTTAAACGTTGACTTGGCATCATCCGTGGTGAAGTAGACGTTTCCATCAACTGTAGCATCTACTAATTGAAAA
>JAEZFR010000011.1 GCA_023417285.1 Bacillota bacterium | reverse complement strand
ATGGTACCAACAAAACGTCGTTTAAGTATAGGATATACGATTTGATAAATCAAAAGGAGATATTTTCTCTTCCGGGTAGCGATTCATTTGCGCTTAGAACCTGGGGGGCAAACGACTCCTCGGCTCTGCTAAACAGATTTACCGATACACTCTTTAATTGCGGTGAAAATGGTTTGGTATATAGGATAAAGCTTAATACCAATTTTGATATCGCTCAGGGTAAGATAACCATAGATCCGAAGCTTACCAAATACAGATACAAGAGTAGCTACGGAAGTTCTCAAGGTATAGAGAATTCACCTGCGTTTTATAGGAATCTGATGTACTTTGCAGATAATGGAGGAAATCTTCAGTGTGTTGACGTAAATACAATGGAGCCAGTGTGGATATACAACCTTGGGGATGATACAGACTGTACCACTACTATTGATGAAACTGAGGAGGGTGTATTTTTATATACCGCAAATGAAATTGATAAAAGAAATAAAGGAGCGGGCGCAAGAACAAACTGCAATATTAGAAAGATTAATGCTTTGACTGGGGAGCTTGTCTGGCAAAAGGATTATTCCTGTATATATCAGGACTATATAAATGGAGGCGCTCTTGCTACACCTGTAATTGGAAAGGACGATATCAGCAATATGGTTATATTTAATATAGCGCTTACCGATTCTCTTTCTAGTGGCACAATGGTTGCACTCGATAAAAAGACAGGTGAGGAGATATGGAAAAGAAGTCTTACAGCTTATAGTTGGAGCTCGCCGGTTGATATGAAATCCTCCGACGGCAAAACTTATGTTATCTTCTGCGATTTCAAGGGAGATATGCACTTAATGGACCCGATGACCGGAAAGGATTTGGACGTTATATCAGTTGGCGGTAACGTTGAGGCGTCCCCTTCTGTATACAATGATATGGCTGTGGTAGGTACCTATGCCAAGAAAATTTATGGTGTCAAGATAAAATAATGGGGGTAACAAATGACGAAGCGTTATAAAAGAAGGGTTAATAAATTAAAAATAGTATTATCACTGCTGTTGGTTGCATTGATAGTCACAGTAACATGGCTATTCCTCAAAAACCTTGGTACTAGTGGCAATAATACAGATAATCCAACAAGTACTAATTCCACTGTTGCTACAAACACTGAAAATAATGATGTAGAGGAAGAAGAGCCTGAACCCGAACCGATTATGGACCCTATTCCTGCTGATATGACAGACCCTGAGAAACTAAAATCTTCATGGGAAACATCATCAAAATTTGATGGTCCAAACGCATATGCAGATTTTGCTTTCAAAAATGTATTTAGTAATGGTGCTAAAATGGATTCATGGTTATTCCAGTATGATACGACACAAGGAAAATACATTCCGATTAAGGAGTATACCGTCAAGAAAAAGAATCTTATAGATTTTAGCGATTCCTCCCAATATAGTGATTTAGAAGGTGTCACCGCATTCAGGGGAAATAACTATAGAGATAGTGCCAGCTTCGGTACTAGAACGGTTAGTCAGAAAAAGCTTGAGATTGTGTGGACTCAGCCATTAGGTGCAATTTCTGCACATGGAAGTTATTGGCCAGGTTCAGGCTGGACAGGGCAACCATTACTTGTGCATTGGCCAGAAGATACAAGAAATATGATGAATATCAATCAAGAAATGAAGTCAAAGGACTTGGTTGAAGTCATATACCCGGTGCTTGATGGTAATATTTACTTTCTTGACCTTGAAACTGGAAAACCAACCAGAGATAAAATTGAGATTGGCTACCCTATAAAGGGAACTGCTATGGTAGACCCAAGGGGTTATCCAGTACTTTATACTGGAATGGGTATCAATGAAAATAATGGAAAGTTTACTGAGTACAAATATAGAATTATAAACCTGCTCAATCAAAAAGAGTTGTACACTATTTTCGGAAGGGATGAGATGGCATTTCGTGGTTGGGGCGCAACTGATTCTTCCGCTCTACTAGACAAGAAAACAGATACACTGCTGTCTTTAGGAGAGAACGGACTTGTGTACAAGGTTAAGCTCAATACCAAGTTTGACAAGCAGGCGGGTACCTTGACTATGGCCCCTAACCTTACTAAGTACAGGTATAGAAGTCCATATAGTGATGAACAGGGGATAGAGAGCTCACCTGCTATTTATAAGAACTATATGTATTTTAATGACAATGGCGGAACACTTCAATGCCTTGATTTAAACACTATGAAGCCGGTATGGATTTATAATACTGAGGATGATACCGACAGTACAACGGTTATAGAAGAAACCTCAGAAGGGGTATTCTTATATACCGCAAATCAGGTGGATAAGCGCGGCGAGAATGGTAAGAACAAGACTGCAAATTGTGAGATAAGAAAGTTCAATGCTCTTACCGGAGAGCTAATATGGCAAAAAGACTATCAGTGTTTATACAATTATTATATAAATGGAGGGGCGCTTGCAACCCCGGTTGTAGGTAAGGATGATATCAGTGATATTGTTATTTATAGTATCTGCTTTACCGGGACAAACCAAGATGGCATATTAGTTGCACTTAATAAAAAGACAGGTGAAGAAGTGTGGAAAAAGAAGCTGCCTGCTTACAGCTGGAGTTCACCACTTGATATCAAAAGCTCAGATGGTAAAACATATGTAGTTTATTGTGACTTTGCAGGCTGGATGCATCTGATAGACCCTGTTGATGGTAAGACACTTCACTCCATATCATTAGGCGGGAATGTTGAATCATCACCTTCTATTTACAATGATATGATTGTTGTTGGGTCCTACGCCAAGAAAATCTTTGGAATAAAGATAAAGTAGAGACCGTTAGACTCATGAACACTCTTGTTATATATTGGAAATAAGAGTGTTCATTTATGTTTTTTTGAGGTATAATTTATTATATTTACTAAGAATAGAGAGGCATATATGAAAATTCTAACCGAATTACTTAGCTGGATTGGAACAATACTAGGATCCATACTTTTAGCGCTCGCAATTGTTATTTTTCTATTCCAGCCTACTGTTGTTAATGGGCCTTCCATGGAAAACACTCTTCATAATGAAGATAAAATTGTGATTAATAAGACTCAAAACATATTTCACTCGGTTCCTGATTATGAGAAGATTGTTATTATTGACAGCAGAGTAGACAGAAAGCGCAGTTTTAAGGACAATATTATTGACCCTATTAAGTACAACTTGATTACATATAAGTTTTTCTCAAATGAAGATGAATTTAGTAGTGATGATGAGATTTTTTGGGTAAAAAGAGTAATAGGTCGCCCGAATGATGTGATCAAGTTCGAGAACAATAAGGTATACAGAAATGGTATAGAGCTGAACGAAAGCTATATAAAAGAAGATGCTTATTATGAAGATGCTGAGGTTAAAGTGCCTGAGAACTGTATATTCGTAATGGGAGATAACAGAAATAACAGTAAAGACAGTAGAATAATAGGATGTATACCACTTGGGAATGTTATAGGGACATATTGGTTCAAGATAGGCTAAACGTATCTTGGAACTGATATATTTCGTATGTTAAAGCCAAGAGCTGTGCGTTTACAAGATGTTAATAAGGTAATTTGGAGATTATTTATACACTAAAGACACAAAGTTGTGCGTTTACAAAGATGTTAATAAGGTGGTAGGATTGCTATGGAGAACAAATGCAAGTTCATAAAGGATTATTGTGTTGAATATGGTGATGTTGATTACTTCAAGAAGATTAGACTGAGTAAGTTGTTTAACTATCTACAAGAGATATCAAGTCTGCACTCAGCTTGTTTAGGTATAGGCATTGAGACACTGGCAAAGGACTTCAATGTAGCATGGGCACTAGTTAGAATGAGAGTGGATGTAATTAAATTTCCAGAGTGGAATCAGGAAATAACTGTTGAAACCTGGCCGCTTGAGCCCAAAAAGCTTGAGTTTGAAAGAGATTACTTAGTTAAGGATAAAGATGGAAATGTGCTAGTAAAAGCAATATCCAGCTGGGTGATTATTGACCTCGACCAAAGAGCTATAAGGAAAAGTGAGCTCATCAAAATAGATTATCCCGAGCTCATAACACAAAGGGCAATAGACTGTAAGTTTACCAAGCTTAAGCCTTTTGGAGAGTGTATTCACTCTTATAGCAAGAAAATTGGGTATAGTGATATTGATATAAATGGACACCTAAATAATACAAAATATATAGACTATTTAATGGACTGCTTTAGCTTGGAGGAACATTCAAAATACGAAGTTTCCTCTATTC
>JAEZFR010000039.1 GCA_023417285.1 Bacillota bacterium | reverse complement strand
CTGCATCATAATGCGTATATGTATTCTCGGCATTAAATTCAACTTCAATATTTTTTTGTGATATTTTTGGGCTAAGTGCTACTAATATATCTGTGCATGTTTTATCTATCTGGTTATATGTTTTTGTAATAAGTGATATTCCAGCTTCAAGCCTTGAGAGCTTAAGAAACATAAAAACTAGTCTTTCTAGTTTATCGAGTTGCAACGAGTTTTTCTCAAGAAACTCCCTGCCTACCTCCAAGTCTTCAATAGCACCCTCTAGTAGCAAGTCAGTATATGTCCTCATAACAGAGATAGGGGTTTTAAATTGATGGGATAAACCAGATATAGCATTTTTAAGAAGTTGCTTTTCCTTGTATGCATCTTCTAAAGTTGCGACTATTCTTTTTGACATCTGGTAAAGTTGGAACTCTAAAATATGTAAGTCACCATCTTTGAAGTTATTATCCTCAAGCATAAATTCTCCTCTTGTGACTTTTTCAACCTCTAGCGTAATTTCTCTTATGTGTTTGTAATGATTATTTAAAATAACTAGAATACTAATAATGATTATTATGTAAGCGATGATTAGTATCAAAAAACAGAAAGAGTTATACAGGTAGCTACACAGCCCTAGTAATATTGCAAATACAGCTGAAATAATAATGATAATCAGCTTGAATTCTCCGTTTCTTAAAGTCGCTAACATCATCCTCTTGTACTCCTTTGATTCCACATATACCCCAGCCCTCTTATTGTCAGAATATATTCCGGGTTAGCTGCGTCTTTTTCTATTTTTTCTCTAAGCCTACTCACATAAACTGATAACGTGTTATCATCAACAAATTGTCCATCTATGTCCCAAAGCTTACTCAATATTGTTGTTCTGTCAAGAATATTCAACGGATTCTGCATGAAGATCGCTAATAACCTAAACTCTGTAGGAGATAAAATAATTTCACAATTATTCCTATACGTTTTTGCTGTCGAAAGATTTAATATGATATCATTTGACAAAAGTATGTTGTTGTCCATACTATTACGGGTTCTTCTAAGTATTGCTTTTATACGTGATATGAGCTCTTTAGTTCTAAAAGGCTTAGTAATATAATCGTCAGCACCCATATCCAACCCCATAACTATATTAATTTCCTCATTACTGGCTGTTAGAAAAACTATTGGAACGTCCGATTGCTTTCTAACCTTTTCGCATATATCAAAACCATTCCCATCTGGTAGCATAACATCTAGCAAAATCAGACTAGTGTCTATATTTTCCTTATATATATGGTCAAACTCTTTGACAGATGTGGCTAGTTCGGCTTTCCACCCTTCTTTTTGGAGGGCATAGACTATACCTCTTGCCAGCGCCTCATTATCCTCGACAACAATTATTGTACTCATTCTTTACCTCACTAAGAACATGTTTGCGTTGTTCTTTTTCATATCGTATAAAACCTCATTGCTTGGGATTATAAGGTATATTATACTTTGTTATCCATACAAATCAACATAATAAATCAATATATCTTGGCTTAAATGGTAGCAATACCAACTAAACAATAAGGGCAGATGCTAGTTTTAGCATCTGCCCCAAAAAGTTCTATCTTATTCTTCGTCCTCTTCTTCAGGCTGTTCCCATGAATGGTATACATTCTGAACATCGTCTAGGTCTTCCAAGTTTTCAATGAGCTTATCCATAAACTTGATGTGTTCTGGATCTTCTAGCTTTGTTGTAGTAGTTGGAAGCATTGATACTTCAGCTTCAAGGAATTCATAACCCTTTGCTTCCAAAGCATTACGCACTGATGAGAAATCAGCTGGGTCGGTGAGTATTTCAAACATATCCTCTTCTGCTGAAAAATCTTCTGCACCAGCCTCTAAAGCCTCCATCATCAATGTATCTTCATCAATATTTGAAGTCTTCTCTATAACGATAACACCCTTTTTGTTAAACATAAAGGAAACGCAGCCGCTCTGACCAAGGTTTCCACCAAACTTGTCAAAATAATGTCTCAAGTCGCCTGCTGTTCTATTTCTATTATCAGTAGCACACTCAACTATTACAGCAACTCCACCTGGTCCATAACCTTCATATGTGAGTTCTTCGTAGTTTGATGCATCACCATCACCGATTGCTTTCTTTATGCTTCTAGAAATATTATCATTTGGCATATTTGCTGCCTTTGCCTTTGCTATAACATCCTTAAGTCTTGTATTGGTGTCTGGATCTCCTCCGCCTGACTTAACGGCAATAACTATTTCTCTTCCTAACTTTGTAAAAATCTTACCCTTTTGAGCATCTGATTTTCCCTTTTTGTGCTTAATATTAGCCCATTTTGAATGACCTGACATAAAAATCCTCCTGCTTATTGTATCGCACTGGCGACTATTTTAACGCTTTAGCAAAACTTACCTCAGCGCTTGTAAACATTTTTAAACCACTATAAATTATACTGTTTATTTTTTAAATAATCAACCTTCCATCACTTCCAATAATTATATAAAGCTTTTCACCAATATCACAAATTGCTCGTCCACTGGTCAAATCTGTTATTTCTTCTATCAGCTGCTCCTCTGTACCTACATCAGCAAGAACTGTAACTTCAACATCCTGCTCATATTTGGTATCCTTAATAATAATATTATTATTGATAAGCATATTCTGAAGTCTACCAAATAATGTGTATTCAATGATTACACTTATCTGAGTACAAACCTTTTTGGTAACAATCTCAGATGCTTCAATTCCAAGTGCTGCACTTTTGCTATAGGCACGAATGAGTCCCGCTGCCCCTAATAAGGTTCCTCCGAAGTATCGTGTTACAACAACCGCTGCATTCTGAATTTCCATTCGTTTCATTACTTCAAGCACCGGCATTCCTGCAGTCCCGGAGGGTTCACCATCATCACTGTAGCGTTGTATAAGAGTACCGTTGTTGAGGCTATAAGCATAAACGTTGTGAGTTGCGTCCCAATATTTACTCTTTAGCTCATTTATAAAATCAATTGCCTGCTGCTCTTCAGAAATTGGCATTACTGTCGCTATAAACTTGGATTTTTTCTCTTCCATTAGAGCTTCTGCTCTATTTAATATGGTTTTGTAATTTTGCATTATTCAACCCTTCACTTATTATTGCCTATTACTTATAAAATTCTATTTCCATTATCTTAGTTATTTTTCTATTCTGCTATTCTATTTGCTGAATTATCTGAGTTGTTCTACTTTCTGAATTACCTGAGTTGTTACTATTCTATTATCAGAATTCTCACAACTGCAATTTATTAGTTAACATAAAACAGCACTCCCCCACTTATAAATGGGAAGGTGCTGTTATTATACTGCAAAACACAATATTTTTCAAATTTAGGCGATCTCACGATACTTATTGAATGATAGACATATCAAGGATTTATCCTGACTATAAGTAACTTTCTCAAGGGCTTCTTCTAAAGTGAAAAATCCTCCATCACTAAAATTATCTTCCTTATTTACTTCATATTTATCATTTTGGGATTTCATGATATACCATGTAATTTTATTACATACGGGTCTTTGACGTGTAACTGAGAAAAATTCGTAATTTGTATTACCTGCAGTTGAAATTATCTGAGCATCAATACCTGCTTCTTCCTTAACTCTCCTGATAGCAACTTCATCGGAAAACTCTCCGGTTCTAATTACTCCTTTGGGAAGTACCCACTCGTCCTTTTCATTTTTTAACAGAAATACCTTGTCCCCCAAAAATACAACTCCACCAGCGCAGTTTCTAACAAGCATATTCAAAACCCCTCTCGTGATAAATTTGTTGATAATATTTACTTTAATTAAAGAACCTATTAATATTATAATACTCTACTTAGTAATTTTATACAACAATAAAATGATTTATATTTTTAAGTTTGTCCATTTTGACTAATGCACTCACCTTTATGCCACTTTCTTCATAGTCTTGAGATATAACTTGGCCATTATTAAATAGATACGGCAATACCCACCCTTCGGAATAAGGTATAAGTAATTCCACCGACTGAAGCTGTGATTTAAAGGCCTCTGTTATATTTTCAAGCAGCTGCTCCAATCCTGAACCTGTTACAGCAGAAATTTCACAAACTGAGTGATACCCCGCGGAGCTAACCTTTGCTCTAGCTGTCATCTGCTCTGACAATAAGTCCTGCTTGTTCAGCACTAGAATAGTAGGCTTTTGGGAAGCGCCTAACTCTTCAAGAATCCTTTCAACAACACTTATCTGCAGTGCTGCATTCTCATTGGAGGCATCTACCACATGCAAAAGCAAGTCAGCGTGTACCGCCTCTTCAAGAGTGGATTTAAAAGCCTCAATCAATTCATGTGGAAGCTTTCTAATAAAACCAACGGTATCGATTAATATTGCTTCTCTTCCATCTGCTAAAATCAGCTTTCTTGCTGATGGGTCAAGAGTTGCAAAAAGCTTATTCTCTACAAACACCTCTGAGTTACATAGCTTGTTGAGCAGGGTAGATTTACCCGCATTTGTATAACCAACTATAGCAACAACAGGTATATTATTCTTTGTTCTGCCTACTCGCATAAACTGCCTGCGTTTTTCCAGCTCAGACAGCTCCTTATCTAGACTTGTAATTCTGCGTCTGATATGCCTTCTATCAACCTCCAGCTTTTTCTCACCAGGTCCTCTAGTTCCAATGCCGCCTCCAAGTCTTGATAGTTCAGTACCCAATCCTAGAAGCCGTGGCAGCTTATACTTGAGCTGAGCAAGCTCAACCTGCAGCTTACCCTCTTTTGATATAGCCCTTTGTGCAAATATATCAAGAATAAGTGTAGTTCTGTCAATTACCCTCATTCCAGTAGCTTCTTCTATATTTCTCACCTGCGCACCAGAGAGTTCGTCATCAAAAATGAGCAGGTCAACATCCTTTGCCTGACAGAGAAGTGAAAGCTCTTCAACCTTTCCCTTACCAATATAATAGGCAGAATCCTGTGTCTGCTTTTTCTGTATAATCTTCTGGACCACAATAGCTCCGGCTGTGTTTGCAAGTTCCTCAAGCTCATCAAGTGAGATCTCAGCTTCCCTTTGAGCCATATATTCCAGCCTACTTTGTGATGTTTCAAGGCCTACTAGTATGGCCTTTTCGGCTGAATCCTCATTTTCGTAAAGCTCGTCCTTTGCGCTGGCGTCCAGCTCTTCTATTATCTTAAAAATATAATTCAATCTACTGTCTGATAATTCAAAAGGCCCATATATATCGGTATCACTATCAGGTGTAATGCAGCCAGCATATATTTCAGATGGCTCGCCATCGCTTATTCCAACTGCCAGCATTACGTCAAGCTTTAGCTTCTGTAATGTTGCTACGTCAACGGAGGATAACATTCCTCCCCCGGAAGGATGTGTGTGAATACACCTTATTCCTGAAAGTCTCATGCTTCCTCGTCTTTGAGCCAATTGTGGCAGTGAAACAGTAGAACTGTCCCCTATGGATATGTCCACAATGAACCCTCTTCTGTTGAGAAGCACCGATATTTCACGATTTATTTGAGCTGATATCCTTGCTACAGTTAAAGCCAACTCTTGTGGTATTAGCTCCCTGGGGGGATATCTCTTGTCAATAAGTGCATCTAGCTCGTTTAGTAGTACGTCCTTTATAGACTGAATATTTCCGTTTATTCTCATATTATCTCACTCCTGAAGAGCCAAAGCCCCCGCCTCTATTCATACCGATATCTGCTACTGAATCAACTTGCTTAAACTGTATCTCAGGAACTACCTGCAATACTATCTGAGCTATTCTGTCACCCTTTTTTATACAATAGCTTCCCTTTTTATTACCCTTTTCATTAATTGAGTATATTGCCTCTGCATCGTCAATCTGACACTGGCAGGAGGTGTTATTCATAATAATTCCTAGCTCGTCCCGATAACCTGCATCAATGGTGCCAGGAGAGTTGGGCAGCCTCAGAGGAGTCTTTACTGAAATACCGCTCCTTGGGCGTACCTGAATCTCATACCCAACAGGTATTGCAAGTTTCAAGCCAGTAGGTACTATTACTGTTTCCCCGGGAAGAATGATGACATCTTCAGCCGCATATACGTCCATTCCAGCATCGCCAGGATTTGCATACTTTGGCAACACCGCATCCTGCCTGCATAATTCTATAAAAACCTCAACTGACATATTAATCCTCCAATAACATTTACATTTCTATACACCTCTGTTGAAGTGCCCCTTTGTAGTGCCGCGTGCCCTAATTTCTTCAATGATATCTGTATCCGCCTGCTCTCCATTAATTAATTGTCGGTGTACATTAATTATATTGTATATTTCTTCTGCACTTTCATCAACAAAGCTAAGCCGTAGATAATCAATATTTCCCTTAGCCAGCTTACTTATAGCATCCGGAGCAAACAAAGTATTTGCATTGTAGATGGTACTTCTACAATCGATAGGATCTCCCGTTACGGGGAAACGTGCTCCCATACGGTCCTTCAGGTGATATGTGCCCCCTCTGCATATTGCGCTGCAGCCTTCCGGCGACCTGCCGGCACACACACTTCCAATGGGGCAGTACTCACTGGTCATGACAGGAAGCTTTCCATATACCCCTGCCTCAACCAAAAAGCCGTCAGGTATATCGAGCTGCTCTATGTTCCGGAGATTGAGCTCATACGAGAGCATAGCACCCGAGAAACCAAGTTCCTTTAGCTGTTCTAGCGTTCTGCCGTTTAATACATTTAGAGAATAATCCCCAAATATCCTTGTGCTATCCACAATTTGATATTGCTTAAGTATATTTATAGTGGATAAACCTCCACACAAAAATCCGTCTATTATTAGCTCTATATTTTTTATATTATTTTTAACCAGCTCATTCCACTTTCCCCTAGTGATAGCGGGAATAGCAGCGTATATTTCTACTCCCTTGGCTCTGGCTTCTGTGACGTCCTTTTGCCTGTCCTTTGATAAAAGCTGATTAAACGGAATATACAGCCTGTCAACATCAAGTTTTGATAGCTCAACACCCCTGGATTCACTGTAGAATATAGCTGATAGCAATGGCTTTGTTCTTAATAATGGTTTCTCCGTTAATACTGGCTTAGCTGACAGCAAGGGTTTAGCTGACACCAAAGTTTCAGCTGATACCACCTGCTTATTGGTGCCGGTAATGGTGTCGGTAATGCCCTCCGTGTTATTTAGTCTGTCGGCTTTTATATAACCTCTTTTAACCTGTCTTTTGTAGCTAGCGACAATTAATTCTTCCAACTCCTGTGTTGCTAGCCTTCTTATATTATTGAGCTCGCTTATTGGAAGTACCAAACCATCATCAATATCTATTTTAAGGTTCTCCACATAAAAAGGAGTAGACCCCATTTTGCATAGTTGTTCTCTGATTCTCTGCTCGGAAAGTGGTTTGTTCTGTGCCAATTCAGCTACAACCTCACCGTATTTTAGCACCTCATTACCTCGATAATCCCTTAAAATAAGTCTCGGCAGTTCTCCCATTTGCATATAGAATTCACCGCAGATAGGTAGTTTTCTTGATGCGTCGGAGGTATAGCTTCTGTTTGCCTGCTCATTTAGTGCCTTATCAGTAGTCTTGTAGATTTTGCTACCGCTCCTGATTTTCCCCCGAATAATTTCCACGGTAACAGTATCACCGGCTTGTGCATTTCTCACAAGTTGATTGTCCTTAATAATTTTTGTGACAATACCACCAGGACTCTCAGCACCAATACTATTTGTCCATACCTCTATTCCATCCCCCATGTTCAGATTACTATCAAGCTTTATTCTAAGAGAACCCGTTTTCTCATTGTGCGCAGCGACAACGCCCAAATACGTTCCCCAGTTTTTTGGTTTCTTGTAAGTCATCATATCGGGACCTGTTTTCTTATTGAGATACCCTTTAGAAAACCCACCTCTATTGAAGCTTTGCATCAGTTCATGCATGTCCTGCTCAGAGACATGAGCTCTTGTTGAACGAGTATCCGTACTTGCTTGTGAAATTGTCTGGGTATTTGCTTGTGCATTTGTCTGGGCATTTGTTTGTGCATCTGTTTGTGCCTTTTCTTCTAAATCAATGTACTTAACAACCTCGTCCAGGTATTTTCTATACTTTGACACAACCATAGCAACATACTCAGGGCTTTTCATTCTACCTTCTATTTTAAAAGAATGCACCCCTGCTTTTACCAGCCTGTCCAAATCCTCTATATAGCTGATATCCTTTGGGCTCAGCAAATACCCTTCTCCAACGGCATTGCCTTCTCTCAGCATGGTATATGGCAGTCTGCACGGCTGGGCACACTTACCCCTATTGCCACTTCTACCCCCTATAATACTGCTCATAAGGCATTGACCTGAATAACTGATGCAAAGTGCACCGTGTACAAAGGCCTCAATCTCAAGTCTTGTATTCTTGCATATATATTCTATTTCATTTAGGCTCAATTCTCTGGCGAGCACAACTCTTGAAAACCCAAGCTGCTCTAGTTCCTTTACCCCTTCAAGACTGTAAGTAGTCATTTGAGTGCTGGCATGGAGGTGAACCTCGGGCAGCTGCTCTCTTATAGCAGCCGCAAAGCCCAAGTCCTGCACTATTATTGCATCTATACCAAGACTATATGCTAGCTTTGCAAACTCAATAGCCTGCTCAAGCTCAGCGTCAAGTACCAGTGTATTCATAGTTAAATAAACGGATACACCTCTTAAATGTGCATAATCTATGGCTTTTTCCAACTCTTGTTCATCAAAATTTCCGGCAGATTGTCTTGCATTTAGCTGTTTCCCACCTAAATAAATAGCATTGGCACCATTCTCAACTGCAGCTAGAAAGGCATCATAGCTTCCCGCCGGTGCAAGCAGTTCAATTTGTCTATGCATTTTCTACATCCCTTCAAACAATCCAATTTGTTGATGCATTCTCTACGCTCTAAACTCCATTTGCTGATGCATTTGCTTCAAACAATTTCAGTACAAAAGGCATTATATCCGTAAGACTATTAATTCTCATATCTATGGTATTTGCCTTTTTTCCTAGTATTATTACAGGCACCTTATTCATTGAGTGAGTATTAACCGATAAGTCCTCAATATTGCCATGGTCACTTGTAAGTATTAAGACATCCTCTTCAAAGTTCATTTTATCTATAAGTGTTTCCAAAAAGCTGTCCAATGTCTCAATAATCTTAACTGCTTCCTGCATTTCTGCTTTATGTCCCGCTATATCAGTTACAAAATGTTCAAACAATGTTAAGTCATATTTTCTACTAAGAGCATAAAGGTTTTGCGCAGCCTTTTGGGGAGTAATAGCCTTTATATCATACCCGCACTCCACAAGCTTTTTCCCTGTTATATCATGGTATACGCCCTCACCAGTATGAAAACTCCTAGAATTTCTAAAAGGAACTGCTGATGCCATGCACATAACTGAGGTTACAGATGGCCGATTTTTGCGATCCTTAACATCAAGTATTTTTTCAATGTATTCATCCCTATAAATATTTGAACTTGCTACCGATAAGCCCATATCTTTTAAGCTCATAAATAAGTTATTTTTGTATAAAAGCTTTTTTAGTGTGACAGTAGGTTGTCCACTCATATGCCTATTGAGAACTTTGGGGGCATTAACACCGGTAAATAAAGCTGTTTGTCCTGTTGCGCTTTGAGGTAGACCCGGAACTCCCAGCGTTGCATCAGCTTGAAAAGCAGCATTCTCCACAAGATTTCTAAGTACACTTGTTTTTGCAGCATATAGAGGGTTAATACTTTTATCCTCAGCTCCTACGCCAAATCCATCTACAAATATAAAGATAACCTTCAAGCTATCAGCTCCCTCCTTTATTAGGCTACTATTTGTTCATTGTATAATACAAGAAAATTTGCTTCGCAAATCCATTCAGTGCTTATTTTACTATCTCAGCATTACCAACACTTCTGTAACACTCTATTACTTATAAATTCCTATACCCTAAAAAAAGTTAGAGGATTGACCCCTAGCTTGAAAGAATTTTTATTTACATGTCGTAACCGGCTATTACTTTCTGGTTTATTGGCCTGTGATCTTTGCCAGAAGTACTATGTGAAGTATTCTTACGGACTTCTCCAAGTTCTGCTTCTCTCTTTGCCAACTCCAATTGCAAGGTTGTATTCTTTCCAGAAAGCGAGGAATTCTCTTCCTTTAGCTGTTTACATTCATTCTTTAGCATTTGCAATTCCTGATTAGCAGCCATCAGCTCTTGCTTTAATTTATACTCACTCTCTCTGGTCTTAAAAAAGTCATCAGCTACATTAAGAGCTGAAAGTACTGCCGCCAGTGAGGTACTAAGAGTACTATTCCTGATCATTATTTCATTCATTTTCTTGTCAATATACAAGCCAACCTTCTGAATATATTCATCCGACTCTACACCAACTAATGTGTATTCTTTGCCGGCAATTTTGACTGTAACCTTGTTTCTATTTGAAGTCAATATAATCAACTCCTTTATCTTATGTATTTTTTTTAATTATACTACACATTACATATTTCGGCAAATATATTATTTTTTATTAATTGAAATTAATTACTTTTTCTTGTTTATTGTGGAAAACTAATTCTTTTTGTTTTACTTCTAGTTTTTATAATATACGCATATATTTTAATGTTACGGTGCTATTTTTTAAGTACATTTACCTGCAAGAAAAAAGCAGAAAGCGAGGAATGATATTTAATGACTACCGTTTACCAAAGGCTTTTTTATATTTTTAAGAATATGGATAGTAGCTACGGTTACTCTTCCAACCCTTCCGGCTACTTAAAGGCCGAAATTAATGGACGTACTATTAAACTGCAGGCAGTAGTACAAAATTTATGCTATGAAAAAGAGGAGTTAAGCTACTCTCTATATGCAGTTTCCTGCTCTGGCAACCATCATCATCAAGCCAAACTCTGTGAGCTTCCACTATCAAAGGGTAAGGCAGATGTCAGACAGGATATTACAGAAGTTCTTGAAAAGAACAGGCTTAACTTTTCAGACATAGATGTTTTGGCTGTTATCTCAGTTTCCACGTCAAGATTCAAAAAGAAAACTATGTGCCCTTTAGTGGCTTACCCCAAAGGTGAAGTGGAATGGAGAGCTAAGTTTGAAAGAATTCTTGAGAATGGAGGTACTGAGGAATTTTTTGAAGTACAAAATCGAGACAAAGCACTTGCTGAAAATGAGTCAGATATATTATCTCAAGATAGCTCAGCAGCGCTTGCTGAAAATGAGCCAGATATATTATCTCAAGATAGTTCAGAAGCATTTGCTGAAAATGAGTCAGATATATTATCTCAAGATAGTTCAGAAGCATTTGCTGAAAATGAGTCAGCTATATTATCTCAGGATAGCTCAGCAGCATTTGCTGAAAATGAGCCAGATATATTATCTCAGGATAGCTCAGTAGCATTTGCTGAAAATGAGCCAGATATATTATCTCAAGATAGCTCAGCAGCATTTTCTGAAAATGAATCTCCGATATTTCGGGAAAGTGAGATGGCCAAAGACTCTTTTACCTCCCAATCGGATATAACAGATGCAGCTAGCTCTAGCAATATTAATGAACTTAATGCTGCAAATACGCAAACCGTAATCGATTGCGACGATGCTACTGCGTGCGAATATGAAGCGAAACTCATAGAGCGCGCTCTAAAGCATGCTGATGAAATAGGAGTTGATGAAGCCTTAGAGGACAACACTCCTATATTGACCCCTTCACAGAAGTCAATTGCACATCTGGTGGAAGAAAAGCTTTATGAAATAGAAAATGCCTCCGAGCAAAATAATAAAAAAAAAATTCAATCTAGCAGTGAAAAAATAGCGCCGCAACAAAATAAAGATATAGATACCGCCTTTCCTATGAAGGACGTCTGGACTAAGATTCAGCAAGAACTTTGGGTAAAGGAAAGAGAATCTGAAAAAGAGGTCACGTTTGATGAGGATATTCTACAAACAGTGGAAAGAAACTATCAGGAATTATCCTCTTTTGGATTATCTATGGATGTAAAGACAGGTGAAATCAATCTAGACTCCTTAAAAAAAGATTTGGACAGATGCTTTGAGAGCTATAACCCTTTCAAGGGACGAATTAAGGGTATCCATTGGTGGAAAATAAACAGCCCAGGCTATCTGAAT
>JAEZFR010000033.1 GCA_023417285.1 Bacillota bacterium | reverse complement strand
ATATACGGTAGCATCGAAGCAGTTTAATGACATTGCAACTAAATCATCTGTGCCACTGCTATTTTGAAAAAATTGAAGATTTTTGAGTTCACTCACTTTCATATGGTTTACCTCATGCTTTCTTTATACATAATGGATTCTACAACATATTGAAGCCTTTGATTTAGACTTTCTACCTCTTCCCAGTTTTCTGCAGCAATAATTGCGAATAACCTTCCTGCATAAACACCTTGAACTTCAAAATTCTCATGAGGTAAAGTACCGGACGTGTATACAAATATACCAATATGTAAATTATTGTCAAAAATTATACCCTCTTCTTTAAGCCTGTGTACAATCTCTCCATAGCTTACAGGCTTGTTTGTTAATAGTCTAAAATATCTCGAGAGCACAGCCCTTTGAGGTATAAGCCTATATAAAAATGAAATATATGTAGATAGAGTAAATCTTCCATTAATCTCTATGACAGGAATTATTACATTGTCACTAGTAATAATAGCATCAATGCCTGCAACACCCGAATAGCCTATATCATACAAATATTTTCCTATTGATGTTCCCATCTTTTCAATATCATGCAGGATATTAGCTTGCATATCTACCGGCATTTTTGAACCTATATATACCGTTCCTCTTAACAACTGCTGTTTAATAGAAAAGGTGGTTACCTCACCATCAGGAGAAATATAAATTTGATAATTTAAATCAGCATTTTTCTCATACCATCCTTCAACAAGCCAACAAATCTCAGGTTTATTCTTTGACAATCTAGATATCAATCGGAGACTTGAATCTAGTCGCTCCTTGTTATCAATGATATAAAGGCCCTTTCCAGATGCACCAGTAGGTTCCTTAATAATTACTTTTTCAAAGAATGGGCTATTTGTAGTTAGTTCGGTATATGCTACTCGCATCTCATCTGTAGAGTAACATATTTTACCCACACACACTGGCAGTCCTAACTCAATAGATACTTCCCTATTGAAAATCTTATTATTTACTCTCCTACAGATATCTGACTTAGCACCAATTAATTTTAGGCCTGCAATGTGCGCAATCTGCTCTTCAAGATAAGTAACAGCATATGGTACAAAAAATACGTCCTGTTTACTGTCAATCTCAGCACTAAGCTTCGATAATAATTCTTTATTATTAAGAATTAATTCTGATATGGGAGTAATCAAATCTTCACTTTCTAAAGCAAAAATTCTTGGAATTTCAAACCCCATCTCACTTAGCGTATTGAGAAATTCTGGGTCTGGTGTTTTTCGAAGAATAATTATATCCTGTTTTCTACATAAAAGAAGGTTCATTTCTTCTACTCGGTTTACAATCATTTCTTCATTTTTATCTACAACACCCATGGTAGATTGACTCCAATATTTTTCAGCCCCAATGTTGCAAAGCCAAACAATGGTACCTTTTTCACGCTGAACAGTAAGAAATCTGATTAAATTAAACTTATCACTCATAATTATATGTGGATTTCATTTTGTCCCCTTGTGAAATCCCCTCTATGCCCCCTTTCTCTTAATACGTATATTTGATTGTTATAGCTTAAAACTTCAGCAGGCGGACTATGACTTAGAAATGCCCAAGGACTTTGGGTTAATCCATATGCCCCGGACTTTTCTATAGCAATAATGTCTCCCTCTTCAATGCATGGCATATTCACTTTTTGGCCAATAATATCTGTTGGTGTACACAGAGGACCAACAATATTTATCTCTTCTTCAGGGTCGTATTTACCTAATACATGCATTGGAAAGTTATTTCGTATATGTCTTCCTAAAAAAGCTGAGGAGGCATGCTGGCTAGAGCCACCGTCACATACAACAAACTGACTTCCTTTACACTTTTTCTTGTATAATACTTTAATCAGGTAGGCACCTGATTCAGCCATCAAGAAGCGTCCACTTTCCACTGCTATTCTAGTATCCCCTAACTTTTCACAATAGTTGTTCCAAATGAGCTTTATGCCATCTTTCAGCACATTGATATCTAAGTACGATTCTCCTGTAAAATAAGGTATTCCAAAGCCCCCTCCAATATCTAAGAACTTTAGAGAAAATCCATACTGCCGAGATATTGACAATGCCAACTCTATTACTCTTTCTGCTGTTGTAATAATGCTTTGGGCATTGAGCATTTGTGTACCACAATATACATGTACTCCAATAAGATTTATATTTTTAAATGACAGTATTTGGGGAATGCCCTCAGCAAGTAATGATTGATCAATTCCAAACTGTGTTGATGCCCCAGACATTCTTATTCCTGAGCCTAAAACATCAAAATCAGGGTTTATGCGTATTGCAATATCAACTTTTTTTCGCAACTTTTGTGCGGTTTTTTCTATTAACGCTGCCTCTTCAACACTCTCAATATTGATACAATATATTTTCTCATTTATGGCATACTCAAGCTCTTCAGCTGTTTTCCCAGGCCCTGAGTAAATAATATTCTCAGGTCTATACCCTGCTGATAAAGCTGTATATAATTCACCATCTGACGCTACCTCAATACAACTCCCTAAACTTTTAAACAACTGGCAAATGCCTATAAGGGGATTACATTTCATAGAATAGAATACTTCAAATTTATCTGGCAAAATACTCTTCAAGCTCTCAAATTGCTCTGTTATTTTTTCTCCATCATATACATACAAAGGAGTTCCATAGTCCTTTGCCATCTTGTATAATAAATTGTCATTCATACAACATCCCCCTTGCTACTAATTTTGGAGTATTCTATGTTTAAAAACTCCATCTGATTGAGCCTTTGCTTCCAGGTATTTTGTCATTCCCGAAAGCTTGTCCTCTGCTAAAGTTAGAACTCTATTTGTATCAAATAATCTTGTAAAGAAGTCATACTCCCAAATAGAGGGCTCTTTATTCTCTATTCCATACTCATCAAGATAGCTCAAGTCACTTGGTCTGAGTTCATTTAGAACAAACTCTGGAATTAGATTTCCAAACATCATCTCTATATAATGAAAATTGTAATAAACCACCTTTTCTAAATTATAGGCACGAACCCTTTCAACAAGAATCTCCCAGTTAACCTCATGGTAGAACTTTTTTATGTACATAAATATATCAGCAAACTTATAAATTTTCAGATCCCTAAGATCAGTAACCCATATCATAAGGGTCGCTTCCTTGTATAGATGACAGCTTAACTGTATAATATTATCAATATAGTCCAGCATATATCCCTTTTTGCCATTAATCTCAATAGGTAATGCCCTTTCTATTAAGTCTTTTGTTGCAACTCGATATGGACAATTGCCTTTCCAGAGAATATCATGATTAACATCAACCTGAACAAGATGAGCAAATCTATTTTCGCTAAGCTTCTGAAATTCCTGAAGTTCATGTGATGCCATCTGCTGTAACACCTTTTCTTTCCTAGATGCAGGAATTATTTGCTGTTTTTCTTCATCAAAATGCCCTTGAATATATCCTATTCCTTCTAGTGCCTCTGTTACTGGTACAACATCCTCCAGCCTCATAATTAAATCTAAATCATTAAATATTCTAGTCTCTATTTGAGGGTATACAATGCTTGCTAAGAGATTTCCCTTTAGTATGGGCACAACTACACCATATTCATTGAAAGCAGAGAGAACTTGTGTAAGCTCCTTTTGATAGTGTCTGTTCCTTTCACCATATACTTGCCACTGTGAATCAAGTAACCTTTGAATTTCTTTTTCAAGTTTATCAAACAAATTATATTTTTTTAGGTTGTAACAGAACATGTTAATAGTTCTATGTGTTACAATCTGAAAAACGATATCGCTCCAATCCAACTGACCGTTCATAATACACATTAACTTATCAGCATCTTTATCCTCTACCTCTACTGAAGTCATTAATACAAGCTGTCTTTCTAAAGATAAGTTACCTCTTTCCATTTCCTTTACGTCCTTTCATTAATAATATTGTTTATATAAAAGTCAACTAACTCTTTCCTGCTTATTTTTCCTGTAATGTTTCTTGGAATTTTATCAATAATATACATCTCCTTTGGTACTTTTTTATCTTCTAAATGCTGCCTGCAATATTTATATATATCAGAGATATTTGCATTTTTACTATTGTTCGCTACGATTAAAGCTACAATTCTCTTACCAAGTACATCATCAGGTACCCCAAAAACTACTACCTCTGAAATAGATGGATGCTTAAGCAGCACCTCCTCAATATCAATGGGATATACCTTGTTGCCACCTTGAATCATCAAATCATCACTTCTACCCACGACATAAAACAACCCTTCTGCATCATAATATCCAGTATCTCTTGTTCTAAGGCCTTCTTTTGTCAATGAAAGTCTTGTTAATTCATCAGATTTGTAATAACCGTCCATTATATAATCACTTTTGACATATATTTCACCTATTTCACCCACTGCTGCCTCACTTCCATCCTCACGAAGTATTCTTATATTGCAACCCTTCATAGGCTTTCCGATAGTTCCAGGATGTCTAATTAACTGCTCTGGGCAAGCAAAGGTTACTCTTGCCGATGCCTCTGATATTCCGTAGGCATTATAAAGTGCCACTCCTGGCAGCTTCAGTGTAGCTTGCTCAAAGATATGCTTTGGGTTTATCATTCCCCCTAGAAGGATTCTTTTTAGTGAGTCTATATTATAATTTTGTAAATGTGGATAGTATAAAACCTGAGATAGCATAGTCCTAATCATAAATATAGTGGTAGGCTGACATTGCTCGATGGCCTTTAAAAAAATCCCCGGGTGAAACAAATCATTTAAAATAACGATACTGCCACCTTCACTAATTGCCATAAGAATATCTCCCGAAATAGGGCTTGCTTGAGCAAGTGAGCGCGGAATCAAGGTTCTATCGTTACTTGTAAACCCAAGATAATTTGCAACAGCAACTGCATTCCCAGTAATTGCTTTGTTTGAAAGCACTATTCCCTTTGGTCTTGACGTAGACCCAGATGTAAAGCAAATGCCAAAGGTATCATTATTAAGAGTCCTCTTACTAAAATTTATATTTGACACAGGAACGATATCAATACCCCCATCATCCTTCATGACAATGACAAAACTAACACATACCTTGTCCTCAAGCTTTTGTATCTCGCTGTAACCA
>JAEZFR010000012.1 GCA_023417285.1 Bacillota bacterium | reverse complement strand
CCTCGCCAGTGTTTACTTCTTTGATAACTATGCCTTTACAGCTTCTGTACCCCATTTTAGTCCCCAATAAATACTTATTCTATCCTAATGTTATTGCCTCCTGTTTGACACCTTGTTCAGCTTCATTACTTTGGTTTGCCTCAATGTGATTTGCTTCAATGTCGTTTGCTTCAATCTCGTTTGCCTCAATCTCTTTCATAAAAACATAAGAATCAATACTTCCTGTTTTACTGAAAACGTTCCATACAAAATCCACTAACATAAATGTCGCCCCTTTCAGCTATTTTATGTTATTATATTTTGCATTTGGGCATAAGAGTATACTACTTTTTATATCCTAATTCTCTCAACATTAAATCATTATTTCGCCAATCCGGTTTAACTTTGACCCACAGCTCTAGAAATACCTTGGTGTAGAGTAATCTCTCTATTTCAAAACGGGCAGCACTTCCTATTTTTTTGAGCATTGCTCCTTGCTTTCCAATAATTATTCCTTTGTGAGAGCTCTTTTCACAATATATAGTAGCCTGAATATCGATAAGTCCGTCCTCCCTCTCCTTGAAGGACATTATTTCAACACCTACTCCGTGTGGAATTTCGTCATCAAGATTTAGAAGTATTTTTTCTCTAATCATCTCTGCCACAATCACCTTTTCCGGCTGGTCGGTAAGTGTATCATCAGGAAACATTTTATCCCCATCAGGTATAAACTTCAATGCCTCCTTGAGAATAATTGAAGTACCGTCATTATTCAGAGCAGATATTGGAATTATTGATTTAAAATCCATCATCTTGCTATAGCCATCTATAATTGAAAAAAGCTTGTCCTTTGAAATGGTGTCAATCTTGTTGATTATGAGGAATACTGGAGTTTTAACACCTTTAAGAGTCTCAATTATCTGCTCATTTGCTGAAGTTGACTTAGCGTTAGCCTCAACCATAAAGAGGATTAGATCCACCTCTTTCATACTATCAGAGGCTACATTCACCATGTATTTCCCCAGCTTTGTTTTGGGGTTGTGAATTCCGGGTGTGTCTATAAGTACAAGCTGACATTCATCATTTGTAACTATACCCCTTATTGTGTTTCTTGTTGTTTGAGGCTTGTTTGACATTATTGCAATCTTCTGACCTGTCAAAGCATTGAGAAGAGTTGATTTACCTACATTTGGCCTTCCTATTACTGATACAAAACCTGATTTATACGACATAAAATCCTCCTGATTAAAAGCTTCTAAATGCGTTAGGAAGTATTTCTCCTAACTTAATTGTTTTATAACTACCATCTTTCTTAGTACAAATAATCTCCATTTCATCATTAGCAAACTCAGCTAACACCTGTCTGCATATACCACATGGGTAAATATAATCATCTAAGTTGCTTACAATCGCTATCTTGTCTATTTCCATTTTCCCTTCCTCAGAGACGGCCTTGAAAACAGCTGTTCTCTCAGCACAATTTGTGGCACCGAATGACGCTATCTCAACATTGCAGCCGGTGTATACATTACCTGATTTTGTTAGCAAAGCAGCTCCTACATTAAACTTTGAATAAGGTACATATGCATTTTTCTTTGTTTCGTTTGCGGCTTTTATTAGTTCAACGTCTTTCATCAAACAAATCCTCCATAAAAGTTATTTATTCATATTTCGCACCATTTTTTTTAGCTGACCATCTAATTGCTTTTATACTATCCGTTTATTATTTTTGATATACCATCAGTTATTTATATGCTATCAGCTTATTATTACAATTATCTTATGTAATAGTTTATCAAATAATATAACAAACCCAATAATTATACTGAAGAACGCACAAACCAATACCCCACCTGCAGCAATGTCCTTTATAATCTTAGCTTTTGGGTGGTATACGTCAACAATTATGTCTACAAGTAATTCAATAGTTGTGTTCATTATTTCAAAGCATATAACAGCAGCACAGGCTAAGCAAAGGACTGCAAATTCAACTCGAGATACACCCAGCCAAACAGAAAATATTAGTATTAAAACTGTCGCAAAAAGATGAATTTTAAAATTCCGTTCTTTAATAAAACAGTACCAAATCCCTTCAAAAGCATTTTTAAAACTTTCAAATATGCTCTTGTTTTTCATTTTTTCAACTCCTCTTTAAGCCCTCTAGAAGCAACACTGGTACTCTTTTCAGTCTCTTTGTAACCCCATATTTAGAAGAACCGTCTCTTGCTTGTCTTTCATTACTTCCTCTTCTTCGGGCTCCATATGGTCATAACCTAACAAATGAAAGCACGAGTGTGCCGTCAAAAACGCTATTTCACGAAGTAGACTATGCCCATACTCCTTCGCTTGCCGCTCGGCAGTCTCTGCAGAAATAATAATATCCCCCAAAAACAGCAGTTCCTCATCTAAATTATAATCACCTACATCAGATATCAATTGTCCATTGTGAAAATCTACCATTGGAAAGGACAATACATCGGTAGCTTTATCAATATCCCTATGCTCTTTATTAATCTCTCTTATTTCAGAGTCATCTACAAATAATACACTTACCTCATAATCTTTATCAAGATTCTCACTCTTCATGCTATATTCAATAGCGGTACGTACAATATTTTCTATTTCAGCAGTTATATCAACTTTATCCTGATCATTTTCTATTAATATCAACCTTTTCTCCTCCCTGCTGAGTATTGTCTAAAGCATTATAGTGCTCTTTCTCCTCCAAGAATACTTCCTTTTTTGTAATCTCAGGGTATTGCTCTCTTGCATGAAAATACCCGCTTAGCACCTTAACAAAAGAGTTAGCGATGACGTCTAAATCCTTTAGTGTCAGTTCACACATATCTAGCTGACCATCATCCAACTTATCCTTTATTATCTTCCTTATCAATGCTGATATCTTTTCTTCTGTCTTATCAGGCATAGACCTTACAGCAGCTTCCACTGAATCAGCCATCATTACAACTGCAGCTTCCTTTGTCTGCGGTCTAGGCCCAGCATATCTGAAATCTTCCTGCTTAATTTCATTATCTCCATCAACCCTACTATTTATTGCCTTGTGGTAAAAATATGCAACTAATGTTGTGCCATGGTGTTGAACAATAATGTCTTTTATCACCAATGGCAACTTATATTTGTTGGCAATTTCTAGGCCGTCCTTAACATGAGAGGTTATAACCAAAGTACTCAATGCCGGTGTCATTCTGTCATGAGGATTATCACTAAGCTGATTTTCCTTGAAAAAGTCCGGTCTCTTGAGCTTACCAACATCATGGAAAAAAGCACCTACTCTTGAAAGTAAAGAGTCACCACCTATGCTTTCTGTTGCAACCTCAGCCAAATTTCCTACCATGATGCTATGATGATAAGTACCCGGTGCTTCCATCAGCAACCTTTTTAAAAGTGGATGATTAGAATTAGTCAACTCTAAGAGTTTTAGAGGTGATGCAATATTAAAGGTTGTTTCCAAAAATGGGAGTAATCCAATAGTAAATACCATTGAAATTATACCATTACAAAAAACAATGACTGATTCTGTAATAATAGTAGTGGAATCGGCTTTCTGGAACAAATTGTAGCCTACTATAAAGATAACACTTATAAACCCCAGAACAGCACCATTCATGCTAAGCCTACTTCTCTGATGTGTTCTAGTAGCTAGATACGCTGCAATCACACCGCAAATCAACCCTAAATAAAGGAATTTGTAATCACCTTTTAGCATGAGTGATATAGCAATTGTCATAGAGAAATTTAGTACCACTGCAAGTTCTACGTTCATTAAAATAGCTATAAGCATGGTTCCAACAAAAACAGGTATAGCCAACCCATCAAAATATGGATAAATATACCGTGACACGGCAATAATTAGTATAACTATACTAGAGATTAATATTAGGTCCTTTATGTTTTTATATATATGCTTATTGTACTTTTTGATAAAAAATATGCTGAGTATGGCCAAAAACAGTATAGTTGTGAACACCCCAAGTGCAAATACATAGTCAAATTTTCTGTTGGTCTCCAGGAGATTTAGCTCGTCCAAAATATTATATTTATCCTCTGCTACTACTTCCCCAACGCTAATAATTCTTGAGCCCTTCTTTATCTTTATTATATTTGCAGGGTCATTCTTTGCCTCGTTTCTTTTTATCTCGGTAGCCTCTAGATCTACCTTTCTATTGGGTTCTAGAATGGATTGCGTAAGCTGCGAGCCTATGGTTTTGAGCTCGGTAGATATATTTGGATTACTTTTGAAGCTATTTTGTATGCTTTGTAAATGAATTGCAAAATTACTCTCCGTTATCCCCTCTGACATACTGTCTGCTAGCAGCTGTCTGGTAAGGTCTTCAAATACATCCAGCATTGAGTCACTTAACTTTACGACAAGATAGTTTACTTGATCTTGTGAGAGTTGAATTCCCTGGCTGCTAATGTCGGTAGCAAGAGTATTGGCAGCCATAGTTTGCGACTCTGCAAGATAAGTAGAATAGGTATTGCTATCCGGAGTGACTCCAATTATATTCATCCTAGCAGTAACACTACTTCTGGCATTTTTTATTACCTTAAAGAAATTATCCTTTTTGTTAATAACGTTAAAAAAGGTCTTTGTATCCTCTTTTGTAACAGGTTGTACACTTTCCGCCGCAGTTTGCCTATTTTTTTCTGTCAGAGTTTCATTTACCACATCTCTTGGGGCAGTAATATCATACGTAGAAATGTCGCCTAAACTAAGCTTGTACTTTTTTGGCATGGCACCGCTGAAAATAATAAAAAATATGACCATCACTGTAAATATGGCCAAAAAAGCACGTTGAAAATTAATGTTGCGAACAACTCTCTTTAACCTTCCCTTGCTTTTTTTTTCTTTAGTCATCTAAAATCCCCCATACAGTAATTTTAAAATATCTATTTCTTATCACCAGCATCATATTTGTCATATGCCCTGATGATTCTTTGGACTAGTTCATGCCTCACTACATCCTTTTCGGTGAGATAGACAAATTCTAATCCTTCTACCCCTGTTAAAATCTTAGAAGCTTCTTTCAAACCGGACTTCTTGTCGCCTGGTAAATCAATCTGGGTTATATCACCAGTAATAACAGCCTTTGAATTAAAGCCAAGTCTGGTCAAAAACATCTTCATTTGCTCGGGTGTAGTATTCTGAGCCTCATCCAGTATAATAAATGAATTATCCAGTGTTCTACCCCTCATATAAGCCAAAGGAGCAATCTCTATCATACCCCTCTCAAGGTATTTAACATAAAGGTCTCCGCCCATAATTTCATATAAACCATCATACAAAGGCCTTAAATAGGGATCCACCTTGTTTTGCAAGTCACCCGGCAAAAAGCCTAGCTTTTCTCCAGCTTCAACAGCGGGCCTTGTAAGGATTATCCTATCAACTTCCTTGTTTCTAAAAGCTGTAACTGCCATAGCAACCGCCAGGAATGTTTTACCCGTACCGGCAGGTCCAATCCCAAAAACTATATCATTGCTCTTTATTGCATCAACATAATTCTTCTGCCCTCGTGTTTTGTACTTGATTTGTTTACCTTTTGCTGTGAGGCATACTGAATCTTTGAGGTACTCATCAGCCTTCTCTATTTCTTTATCATCTGAAAGCCCAATAAGATAAATTACATTTTGTCTTGTAATAGTCTCACCTTGTCTTGATATTTCCAAAAGCTTTTTTACTACCGACTCTGTGTTTTCTACATTCTTTTCTTCACCAGATATACTTATTGTTGTCCCACGTGTCAGTACCTTGACTTTATAAGCCTCCTCTAAAAGTCTAATGTTCTCATCGTAATTTCCAAATACATTCATAGCATGTTCCATGCTTACAAAGTCTAAACCCTTTTCAATTATATCGCCCAACTAGTTTTGTCCTCCAATCTCTTGTGTCACACCAATATCTTCAAGACATTCTATAATTGCCGTAGCGGTGTTGACACCATTATCTCCCTGTATGATAGATACGTCCTTCTTGACAACCTCTGCACCTTCTGGCACCTGATCCATCGCTAATTGAATTGCTTTGCCGGCAGCAACAGATCTAGCATCCTCAATGCTGATTTGCTTTTCATAAAGCTCATATTCATAGTATCTATCCGATATTAGCTGAATAGGAAAAACCAAATCCTCCCCAATTGACAGCTTATTTTTTATTTGAACGTGTTCTGAATTATTATATGGAATTTTGCCGTGAAATAATTTTATATTTTTTGTAAATAAATCAAGTGTATATAGATTTTTGTATTTTCCTGTCCTCCTATTTTCAACTACCTTTGTTTCAACAAGAGAAGATGCTTCATACCAGGTTCTAGCCTTGACACTTCCCATGGAATGCACTGTCATAAGTAGCTCTTCTGGTTTGTCCTTATTCATAATAGTACCAGAAATCAAAAGCTGTCCTTTTGTAACTGTCTGACCTGGTTTAACTGCTTCAATGCCTTCTTTTGCTGTAACGGAAAGAATAACTCCATCCTTTGTAGCAACGATATTACAAGGCTTTTTTTTATCAATCAAATCGGGTGGCTTAATTCTCTCTGCTACATTAACAGTAACCTTTGTTCCCTTGAGAGCAATACTCATTCTTGCAAGATCACTTGTCTCAAGTAGGATTTGGTCTGCCACTTCATCTAAATGCATTCCCAGTTTAAAGCTTCCCGGCTTAATACCATGTTCGTACAATTTTTGCAAAATAGCCTCAGTCTGTATTTTTTCGTTCCCAGTAACTGAAACATCCCAAATAAAGGAGGTCATCAAAAAAAATACTGCAAAAAATGTTATTGCTCCCGCTATAAATGCCTTGCGATTCTTGTACTTGTGCAAGGTAAACGGAAACCCCTTCTTCTTTAATATATGTACCCTGCAACGAGTTTTATAAGCAATGGGTCTGAGCTGCTTAAACGCATCAATACTCATATTCATTGTCATTTTGTTTCTTTCCCTGTACTTAACATTCCACAATAGTAATTGTCTATGGGCACATATGTTAATAAACTTCTCAAGGAAATAACCTTCAACAATAATAATAACATATCCCCTAAGATAATTCCATATTCTCAAAAGTAACATTTTTATGACCCCCGTTTATCTCATTTTTAGCTGTTGTAATACATGAATGCCGCATTACTTTAGAAACTCCAGCATGGATAGGCTTCCATAAATCATTATGTTTTCAGAGGTAATTTCTTTTATATACAACTTGGAGCCAGTGACCTTTACCACACCTGTTTTAGTATTAACCCTTATGGTATTGACACAGTATTCTATAATACCTTTGTAATTTTCTATAATTAAATCCCCATTTCCCAGCATGGTAAGCTTTGGCATATCCAACACAATTTCTTTGGGTAGTTCTAGCATCTCGGTAAAACGTTCCATTAGTCTCGGTTTACTCGAAGCTTCTTCACGCTTATTTTTTTTTGAATTACCCTTGTTTCCCTTACGCGCCATATTCATACCTCAATTTGCGAGAGATTCAACGTCCCCAAACTCATAGCCCTGTGCTCTTACACCCTTGATTATCATATCCAGCGCATCCGCATTGTCCTTCGAAACGGCGTGCAGTAGCATTATTTCTCCATTGTGTAAGTTACGCATCACTATGTCATAGGCATACTTTGGACCCCTGATTTTATCCCTATGCCAATCATCATATGCAAAACTCCAGAAAAGGTTGACGTATCCAAGCTTACTGGTAATGTTTAAACTTTGTTCGGTATACTCCCCTTTTGGAGGACGTAGAAATACCATTCTCTTTCCAAACTTCTCAGAGAATGCTCTATCAAGTCCGAGAACCTCTTCTTCAATCTGAGCTTCCCCTATTTCTGCTAGACTGGGATGATGTATGGTATGGTTACCTATTGTATGTCCCTCATCTACCATTCTCCTCACCAAGTCTTGATGCTCCTTTAAATATGGGCCGGTTATGAAAAAAGCTGCCTTTACATTGTTGGCCTTTAAAACATCCAAGATTTGCCCTGTATATCCGTTTTCATACCCTTCGTCAAAGGTAAGAAAAATGGTTTTTTGAGAAGTGTCACCTACGTATTTACCTTTATATTTTGTAAGAATTTCATTTGCTCCAGGATCCGCTATGGGTGTTTTATTATCAGGCTGCCTTCTGATACCCCAGCATCTTTTTTTATCAAATCTAGGTACCTGGTCCACTATACTTTCATCTATCTTTTCTTCATTAAGATGCCCTGTTATCTCCTGCGAATAATCAATGCTATTGCTGCCCACACTCAAAGCACCACCTAAGTCGCTAAGCTTATTATCCACTATAGAGTTTTGATTTTTTACTATGATAACTGAGCAGATGATAACAAAAGCTAATATACTAGATATAAATATTATTGAGGTCCTTCTCTTCAATTGTATCCCCCCACATATCTTCCTTTGCAGGTAAAAATTATAATATCCTTATATATTTATACTTTAATAATAAATAAATATTACAAAAAAGGCCTTGTCATCTTTTCAATGACAAGGCCTCATCTTTTGTTTTATTTCTCAACAGGTTTCATTTTGTCAGTTTTAATAAGTTCTTCACTTATTTTCGGTATTATTACCTCATTTGACTTTTCCACCCTTACATCAATGAAAACCCTAATTCTCTCTAGCTGTCCACCAATCATATTCAATGCACTATCTGCATCTCCCGGTTCAACAATAGCCTTTATTACATATGGCGGGAAAATCTGTCTGCCATTAACCAGAATGGAGCCTCCTGCAACTCTTACTTCAGTAGTAGCTATAACCCTTTGGTCATTTATAGCAAGGGCTTGAGCATCTGTTGCCCTCAGCTCGTTAAGAACATAAAGTATATCATCATCCTCAACGCTGAATGCATCATTTTTGTTAAATGTAACAACAATACCCTTTCCCTTAACATCAGTAAGTCCACAAACTATTTTGAGCTTTGCTATTTCTTCAGACAGCAGCTTTAAATTTGCGTCGCTGTTACCACGCGCATCCTCAAATTTTTTGACCTGAGTTTGCAATTCATTAAGCTTTGATCTGAGGTTTTCATTATTCTTTTGCTCATTGAGAAGCTTCACAATCAAATCGTCCTTTTTCTGAGTTTCCAAAGTCATTACCTGGGCATTGGTTCTTATACTTTGAAACTGCCAGGATACTGAAAGCCCTAAAATCACGCATACAACTGCAATTGAAATATTTCTATTTACTTTCTTTACTTTCATCATTTATGACCTCCAGCTTTGAAATAAGTCCGTTAATATCGTTGGTGAATTTTGGTATTTGTATTTCATCCTTTTGTTCTATAGTAACCCTTAGCTTGTTTTGCAGTATTATAGCATAAATACTACTCTCTTTTAGCGCCTTTGAGAGCTGCTCTGGGTCTCCTATTGCCTTTATCTCATATGGTACTGCATACCTATTGCTATTAATCTTAATAGTTGGGCCAGCGCAAATCTGTTCACTTGTGGCAATTAGCCTCTCATTATTAATTGAAATTGCTTCAGCACCTGCTACTCTGAGTTCATTTATAACATGGAGGACATCTCTATCATGAATCAGCCTTTCAAGTACATTATCACCCTCCTCGAGCTTTTCGGCATCATTTAAAGTAACAACTACTCCTGGACCTTTTACTTCAGTAAGACCAGTTTTGTATTTTAGTTCCTCCAACTCTACTAATTTAGTGTTTGCTAACGCATTATCAGGAGATGCCACAAGAAATGCATCCTTTTTATTTTCCAGTTCTTCAATCTGCGACTTATAGCTTTCTCCTTGCTTAATTGTATCTTCGAGCTGTTTTTTTAATCTGTCAATATTTAATGTTTCGGTTGACTGATTATTTGCAGTAACTGTGCTTCTAACTTGAATTGTAGCAACTGCTCCAAGTATGATAAATATAACTAACAGTATTATTGCATCATCTTTAAGTTTAAACTTCATTTATATAATTCCTTTTCAAAAATTTAATGCTACTTAGTGTTATAAGTATTATTCTACTTTTTATGGGGCTATTTTTCAATAGCCCCGAAAAATTGGTTATATTTCATATTTAAAAAGTACATAATTTCATATTAAAAAATTTCAGAACCTGTTGACATGAAATTGATGCTATTGTATACTAATAAGGCGCCGTAAGTCGCGCAATAAAACATATAGGGGAGTGGCTCAACGGTAGAGTAGCGGTCTCCAAAACCGTAGGTTGCGTGTTCGAATCGCGTCTCCCCTGCCAAGAAAATAGCCACTTTCGAAGTTTCTCGGAAGTGGCTAAATTTATGAAAAGCGGAATTTTAGCGGAATACTGTTTTAATTCTCATTTTGTCTTTTACCATCAATATATCCAAGCAAGTAAAGCTTTTCAATAAATCTGAGAGTTAGCCCATATTCATTCATGAATCGATTGGACAAGTCAGTAATCATCATAAAATTTGGTGGTGTAGGAACTCTACTCAGCTCTTTGTTCACCTTTAAATATTCTTTATCAAAAGCAGTATTAGTTCTAAGATACATGAACATTCTCCTTTCTATTTTGACCTTTTAGAAGCTTTCTTAAGAATTCTAAAAGCAGCCCTTTACTTTTTGACGTCAAAAGATTAACCATTTTGTATATATCTTCATTTTTACTATATTCTGCTTTTCTTTTTGCTCTTTCTTGTTTTATTCCGTCAACTCTTCCTGCTTCGTAAATTGGAAGTAGAGAAAATTTTATTGATATATGTCTATCATAACTTTCCTTATAAAGCTGTTCTAAGGCATCAGCATTTATATACCAGAATGAAACTGCTCGATCGGTTATTGATTTAAATTTAGTAAAATCCTCGTTCGTAATTGTTATAGAATAATCATGTTTTTTCATATACATAAGCCCCTTTCAAATATAAGTTCAATTTATTTCCCTCTCCAGGTGTAGCCTGACTTATGCTTTTGTAAAGTAATAATTTAATCTTAAGTATAATTTAGACGTCCAAGTGATTGGACAATAATGGGTTTTTAGTAGGCATTTGTATAATATCTCACTATTTCACTCTCACAGTGTTAAGCAACTCTATTTCTTTCAATCTTGCTTTGATATCCTTTAAAGCTTCAGTATGTATTAATTTATCCCTTTCGTTGGTATCTCTACTTATAAGCCATTCTAACGACACTATTTGCTTTTCTAATAAGGGAATATTGTTTCCTGGTATAACTTTAAGCATAAAAACTCCTTTCAAAATTTTATTGAAAGAAGTCACCTACCGTGATATGATAGATTTCAAAGAAGGTAACTTCTGAGTGGATAAAGTAGTCTGTGACTTTCGACGGTAGCAGCTACTTTATTTTTTTATATCGGTTTCCAACTTCTTTATCCCTAATCTTACAGCCTCAGCACGCTCAATATTCTCTTGGTAACAATATGTACTAAGTATGCTAGATGTCTCTTTATCAAGTCTAACTGTTATCCTATCATTCTTGGGATTCTCTGTTGGTCTACCCATTTTTTTAGGTGGCATTGTATCACCTCACTTTTGTCTGCCATAAATATATAATATACTTTTGTCTGCCATATGTCAACATATATCTCCATTTTATTTTTAAATAAAAATAAGCCTATCCTCTGACAGAATAGACTTCATTCAATTGATGGAGTGCAAGCGCTTGCACTCTTAAAAAATCCTACAGAAGTGTAATCTGTAGGATTTCCAATGCACTATATAATTATTGTTAAAAAATAGTAGCTATCAATAGCATACAATAATACCAATAGCAGCTCTTTAAGGAATTTGTCAAAATTGGTTTCACCCGATAAGCCCCCTAAGTCTAACTTAGTCACCTAGCCAATTATCCTCTTAAAGCCTCTCAACAGCCTTAATT
>JAEZFR010000566.1 GCA_023417285.1 Bacillota bacterium | reverse complement strand
TTGACATTTATGTTAATTAAATGTAATATAATACCAAAAATTCATATTTATGCATATATATGAGGTAGTCTTCTTGTAAAAATGAGATTGTTATTAAATAATTTAATGTCAGGAGAAAAATAAATGAATAAAAAACTACTAAGTATTATAGCGAGTGTCTTCTTTGTGTCATCAATGTGCCTAGCACCTATATCTGCAGCTGATATTGAGAATAATGCTAAAAATGTAAAAATAGCGACCATTCCGGTTACAATTGATAAAGATATAAAGCATAAGAATGATATCAACTTTACTGTTGATGTTTATGGCACTTCTAAAAAGAAGATATATGCCGTTAACGAAATTGGAGATGGTAGCCCTGAAGATAAAAAAGCAGCTTTTGAAGTATTTAACCAGATGATGGAATCAGGTAAAATACAAGAGACAGCCGTAAATGTTACAAGTTATAACCAGAATTACGACGGTATTGAGTGGGATGATGATCAGACAAACTATTTGGGTTATTCCAGTGCACATTATTATGCAGGAAATGTTAATAATGGCGGAACTGATAAAACTTGGGGAGGCTCCAGTTGCTCATGGACATCTTCGGGGACTCCAAAATACATATATATATCGCAAGCCCAATCCCTGAACATAAAAAATGCCAATGCGCAAGTTTCAATAAACTGGGGTGTTAGTGCTACCGGACCGGAAATTGGTGGTGGAGTACAACTATCGGAAACACAAACAAGTTCAAAATGCACTTGGACTTCAAATCAATATACAAATAAAACAATTCTCGGTGCTCAATACGGAGATACAGAGTTTTCGTCAGATGATTTACAAGGCGGAAATGTTACATCCTGTGTTCATTCTGACAGAGGATACATTTCATACGGATCTACTATATATAAACCATCTACTCAGGTTCGCTTTATAGCAGGATAATTACTAGCATGAAAGGGATATAAGGCTGGCAGGTGGGATTTATCCTTCCTTCCAGCCTAATTCTTATATATGAAAAGATATAAAATTATTGTTATTTTGATTTATATAATTATTCTGTCGTTAATCTTAAATACTGACGGATGCAAATATAGTATATCAGGCTTTTCAGTACATGAAATTATGGATTACTTTTACAAAAACCATGTAAACTTTGAAAATCTTCATATGCCCGTTGTAGCTGTACTTGATACTGGAGTAGGTAAAATTCCTGATATTGAGGATAATGTCATTTGTTTTAAGGATTTTATCAATAATAAGCCAGTGTGTTATGATGATAATGGACATGGCACAAATGTATGCGGTATAATTACAGGAAATGGTAAACAGTCCAAAGGGAGGTATAAAGGATTATCAGATAAAACGAATTTGGTTGTATTAAAAGTTGCAGATTCTGATGGAAATATAGATTTAACATCATTAATAGGTGCATTATTATGGTTACAAGATAATGCACAAAAATATGATATCAGAATAGTTTGTATGTCGTTCGGATTTGATAAGATGGATTCAATTCATATGGTAGATTACATTAATTCTCTGATAAAAAAAGTAATCGAAAAGAACGTATTATTTGTTACATCGGCGGGTAACAGAGGTAATATTGATGGTTTAGTTACTTTCCCTGGGTCGCTGGAAAGCGTTATAACTGTTGGAAGTATAAATTATAACCCCAAAGAGGAAAAGGATATAACAAAATCAATTATTAGTGTGTTTTCAAGTAATAAAACTATAAACGAGATAAAAAAGCCAGATAATTATGCCCCGGGTGAGAATCTTATTGTACCCAGTTTTGATAGAAATGGAAGCCCTATATACAAGTGCGTTAACGGGACATCTTTTAGTGCAGCGATTTTCTGTGGACAGTTATCAATTTCTTGGGGAGAAAACTACTCATTTTCAAGTAAAGGAATGAAGAATTACATAAAAAAAAATTCTAAGAACGGTGTCTTAATGTAAAGGAGTATATTAAATGTCAAAATCTCAGGTCATTTGCAAAAGAGTATGTGTCGTATTAATGTTCACAATGTTTCTTACAATCTTTGCTTCATGTAATACAAAATCAGAGTTGCAATCAAAAACATATAATTATAAACTACAAAAGGTTAATTTGAAAGTATTATCTGAAAAAATAAGCTATTATAAAACCGATGACAACGGCTATGGATTTTGGAATGAAGAGGCAAATACTCCAGATATGTATAGTACATACTATTCTGTTATGCTCCTGAAAAAGGCAGGCTACAATTTTGAAATGCCAAATATTAGATCCTATAATCTTAGTCAGATTATTAGTACGTCATCATTATTTGATTTGTCTCAATATTGTGAGTTATTTAAGAATGAGATTAAGACAGATAATTCTTTAAGACAAAAAGTATACGACTATACAATGTCGCTAAAAGAAGATAATGGTATTTTTAAAATGGGTAAGGGTATCAAACCGGATACTTTATCAAATTACTGCGCAGTTAAAATATTAAAATATTGCAGCGATAACTATGACTTTGGTAAGATAAAAATGTATACTGAGCAATATTTGAATAAGCAATTTAAAACAAAGGATTTAAATATTTATTACGGTGATTTGCTAAATATCTATGACACACTTCAACTTATGAAGGATAGTACTTTTGATGAGAAAATACGTAATTGCGTTAATAAATATTTTAGCGAATACCAACTACAAATAAATAATCTGATGAAAACGGGTAAGTTAGATTTACTTACTTTTAATGTTTATTTCCAGTTTATTAAAAAGTTTAACCTAAAAAATAATATACCCAAGGAAAAGATTGCGGTTTATATAAGCAGCTTAAAAAATAAAGACAACGGTTACGGTTATATGAAAGGGTCACAAACTGACTTGCAGATAACGTATGATATATCCGAAATTTGTGATTATTATAATATAGATATTAACTATAGTAGCCTTGTTAATGTAATTATGAGACATCAATTGGTTACAACCAAATGGTTTATAGTTACATCTATTGTTCAAAGCAGCATTGATTCAACATATTATGCATATTCCATTTTAAAGGAATTGGGGAACAATTACAGCAATGAAATAAGAGACTATGTAAAAAAACACTCCCAAAATAAATCGGAGATATATTATTATGCTCTTAATAAT
>JAEZFR010000558.1 GCA_023417285.1 Bacillota bacterium | reverse complement strand
GTGCTGCTTGGGCACAATAATTACATGAACTGGTGCCTGCGGGCTGATGTCATAAAAAGCTATGACCTTATCGTTTTCAAAAACGATTTTTGAAGGAATTTCTCTGTTTATAATCTTACAGAAAATGCAGTCACTCACCTAAATCATCCTTTCATATAACAGTATACTTTATTTGTAAAATATTCGGATGACATCAACCTGCCGTCATCCGAATACACACAATCAAAATAATGCTACTTTATTTGGCTCTCAATTACACTGAACGCCTTCTTAAGTGCTTCATCAATCTTTGAAATATCCTTGCCGCCGGCTTGAGCCATATCAGGACGTCCTCCGCCTCCGCCACCGGCAACCTTTGCTACTTCCTTAATAATATTTCCTGAGTGTACTCCCTTACCAAGTACATCCTTTGTAGCAGTAACAACAAAGCTTACTTTGTCACCATAGCTTGAACCAAGTACAACTACTCCTGAGCCAAGCTTGTTTTTGAGCATATCTCCTGTATTTCTCAAGCCTTCCATATCAAGCTGATCAAAACGAGCGGTAACAACCTTCACACCTGATATCTCAGCTGCATTTGAAAGAACATCATCTGCAGCACCACTAACAAGCTTATTCTTAAGCTGTTCAAGTTCTTTTTCATATGCTTTCAACTCTTGAGAGAGTGTGTCAACCTTTTTAATTGCATCAGCTGGAGATGCTTTTAGAGCCTGAGCAACCTCATTGAGCTGTCGCTCCTTGTCACTGTAATAGCTTATAGCTGCTTCACCTGTCAGGGCTTCTAACCTTCTAACACCTGCTGCAACACCACTCTCACCCAATACCTTTACAAGACCGGCTTGTGCAGTATTCTTTATATGGGTACCACCACAGAGCTCAATGCTATAGTCTTCCACTTTGACAACTCTCACAGTATCACCGTACTTCTCACCAAACAGAGCCATTGCTCCAAGCTTCTTTGCCTCATCTATAGGCATTTCCTTCACATCTACTGAATAAGAATCAAGAATAGCTGCATTTGTTCTATCTTCAACTTCTTTTAACTCCTGCGCAGTTAGAGCAGAAAAATGGCTGAAGTCAAATCTCAACTTTCCTGGTTCAACAAGTGAGCCTGCCTGATGCACATGGTCTCCCAATACATCTCTCAAAGCCTTGTGCAGAAGGTGTGTGGTAGTATGGTTCCTTGCAATGGCCAATCTACGCTTTTTATCTATTTGAGCAACCACTTCAATACCTGTTTCAAGCAATCCACTCAAAATTATACCGGAGTGCAGGAACTTTCCATCAGCGATCTTTGTTGTATTATTAATCTTTACGGTACAATCCTTTGATGAAATAGTACCAGTATCTCCAACCTGCCCACCGCTTTCAGCATAGAAGCATGTCTTGTCAAGTATTATAGTAACTTCATCGCCCTCTTGAGCAGTTTCTACCACTTCTCCATCCTTGACAATATAGAGTACCTTGGCTTCATTTTTTTCTTCGGAATAGCCTAAAAACTGTGTTTTAACCGATTTGTCCAACTTACCATATACGTCATCACCCCAAGCTGAACTGTCTTTGCTCAAATGAGCCTCCTTTGCCCTCTTCTTTTGAGCATCCATTTCCTTCTTGAAGCCTGCTTCGTCTATGGATAAACCATTTTCCTCAGCTATTTCTCTAGTGAGATCCAGAGGGAATCCATATGTGTCATGAAGCTTAAATACCATTTCACCCGGCATAACCAACTCATTCTTTAATTTTAATTCTTCAATGAACTCATTGAGTATTACAATGCCCTGATCAACGGTAGCTTCAAAGCGCTCCTCTTCAATCTTTATTACCTTTTTAATATAATCAGCCTTTTCAGCCAACTCTGGATATGCTTGCATAGACTCATTTATAACAACCATAGCTACATCATATAGGAATGGCTTATTTATTCCCAATAATCTTCCATGCCTCGCTGCTCTTCTGAGAAGTCTTCTCAAGACATAGCCTCTCCCCTCATTTGAAGGCAGTACGCCATCACAAACCATCATTGTAGTACTTCTGATATGGTCGGTGATTACACGGATTGAAATATCAGTTTTCTCTGATTTCTTGTACTCTACGCCCGCAATCTTACAAATATAATTCAGAATATTTCTTACAGTGTCAACCTCGAAAAGGTTATCAACACCTTGTGAAATACATGCAAGTCTTTCAAGGCCCATACCAGTATCTATGTTTGGATTTGCCAGCCTGGTATAATTTCCGTTTTCATCCTTGTTGAACTGTGTAAATACGTTATTCCAGAACTCTACATAACGGTCACATTCACAGCCCACCTTACAATCAGGACTTCCGCAGCCCTGCTCCGGTCCTCTATCAAAATAAATCTCTGAGCACGGTCCGCAAGGGCCTGTTCCATGTTCCCAGAAGTTATCCTTTTTGCCCATTCTAACAATCTTTTCAGCAGGAATACCAACCTTCTTGTTCCATATTTCAAAGGCTTCATCGTCATCCTCATAAATTGTGACCCAAAGCTTATCCTCCGGCATTTCAAGGTCCTTTGTTACAAATTCCCATGCCCATGGAATAGCTTCTTCTTTGAAGTAGTCACCAAAAGAAAAGTTCCCAAGCATTTCAAAAAATGTACCATGGCGAGCAGTCTTACCTACATTTTCAATATCAGGTGTTCTAATACACTTCTGACATGTAGTAACTCTCTTGCACGGCGGAATTTCTTGCCCTGTAAAATATGGCTTAAGCGGCGCCATTCCGGAATTTATCAGCAGCAAGCTAGGGTCATTATGTGGTACTAGTGAAAAGCTATCCATTCTGAGGTGACCCTTACTCTCAAAAAAGCGCAAATATCGCTCTCTTAATTCATTTAAACCTAGTTTTTCCATTACATGTTCATCCCTTCATATTAAAATACAATACAATATTAATTATTTTAACGTTATCATTATAGAAATCTATTTACCTTGAGATCAGCTCTTAAGTTATCACAAGCGAGCTCTGTAGTTACCGTAAATTCCTATATTGTAATACCACATATAAAAAATAAAGACTCACATCCCAAATACAAGGGACGAGAGTCTATGTCTCACGCGGTACCACCCTAATTCCCCAAAGTGGGGCTCTTAGAATACGTTAACGCCGTAAATACGTCCTAAATTTATATTAGGAAGCTCTGGGCTAGCTTCATTCGCTTATGCAAAAAGGCTTTCACCAAACCGCCTTTTCTCTATAATTGCATATTAGCAAATTACTTATTCCCTTCAAAGCTGTATTTATCACTATAAAGAAAATTATATACAATGGTGAAATCTGGTGTCAAGGATATAACTATTCTTGATATCAAAAATAATATTATGTATAATCAATTTATTAGTGAAATACATACTTTTGAAAGGAAGAAAAATTATGAACATTATAGATGGTGGTGTTACCGGCCCAAAAGGCTATACTGCTGCTGGTGTTGCATGTGGCCTTAAGAAAAACAACAAAAAAGACTTGGCCATAGTTTGCTCAGATGATATTGCAGCTGCAGCAGCAGTTTTTACAACAAACCTAGTAAAAGGACATTCTCTACAGGTTTCTATGGAAAACATTAAATCGGGGTATGCCAAGGCCCTTATAATTAACAGTGGAAATGCCAATGCTTGTGTTGGCGAAGAGGGCTACAAGAATGCACAAGAAATGACAACTCTTGCTGCCGAACTACTTCAGTGTGAACCAGATGAAATATTGGTTAACTCTACAGGCGTAATAGGCCAAAAGCTAAATATGCCAAGCATACGCTCAGGAATACGCTCGGCAGTTAATCAGCTGAGCAATGACGGTGGCTACGAGGCTGAGCAAGCTATTATGACTACCGATTTAATTCCAAAGGAAATCTGCGTTGAGCTTGAAATTCAAGATACTACAGTAAGAATAGGTGGTATGGCGAAGGGTTCTGGAATGATTCATCCAAATATGGCTACAATGATTGGCGTAATAACTACTGATGCAAATATCAAAGGAAGCCTCTTGGACAAAGCACTCAAAGAATGTATAAAATCTACCTTTAACAGAGTATCTGTTGATGGTGATACAAGTGTGTGTGACTCAGTATTTATATTTGCAAATGGATTTGCTGATAACCAAGGTATTATTAGAGAAGACTATGAGTACTCCAAATTTAAAGATGCACTTATGTTTGTTTGTACATATTTAGCAAAGCTCGTAGCAAAAGATGGTGAGGGCGCTACAAAGCTTATTGAAGTGATTGTAGAGAACGCCGCTAATGAAGAAGACGCGTATAAGGTTGTTAGTTCTATTGCGAAATCCCCTCTTGTTAAAACTACTATTTTCGGTGAAGATGCAAACTGGGGCAGAATAATTACTGCTGCCGGATATTCTGGAGCCTCCTTTGATCCAAACCTTACTGATATCTATATTGGTTCACTCCTGGTGTGTCAGAACGGCAGTGCCGTACCTTTTGATGAGGAAAAGGCAAAAAGCATTCTTAAAGGCAAGGAAATTACCATAAAAATTAATCTTAAAAAGGGTACTGTTAAAGATAGAATTTGGACATGCGACTTTTCGTATGACTATGTAAAGATTAACGGGAGCTATAGAAGTTAGTATTTTCAATCGTTGATATTTTTTGATTTAGTTCTATGTTCAAAATTATGTTGGTATGTTATAATAGTTTTTGAGAAAATTACCAATGGCTTAAGGGGGTACAAGTATGTTAGCTCAGTTAGTACTATTTAAGATTAATGAAACTGTTTTTGGTTTGGACATAAGTCATGTTAATATTATAGAAAAGGTAAGCGAGATTTACAAAGTCCCTGATACACCCCATTATATTGACGGATTAATCAACCTCCGTGGCAAGGTACATACTATACTAAACCTGAGAAAGAAACTTGGCTATCAGCCAGTAGAGCATACTGAAAATACAAGAATTATCATTCTTAATCATTCATCCATGGTGGGTCTCCTTGTAGATGAGGTATTCGAGATTGTGGGTGTTGAGGACAGCGATATAAGGCCTGCACCAGAATTAATATCGGGTTTGTCAGGAAAGTACTTCAACGGAGTAACCGAAAAGGATGGAAAGCTGGTTTTGATTTTTGATATAGATAAAATATTTGAGCCGAAGTAATTCGGCTCTTTTTTATTTGGACTTAAGGTTAGCGGTACTTTGTTGTTAATAAAGTACCGCTTCAATATAAAGTTTAACAATTACTATTGTGGTTTTGTATTTGTGGGGCTACTATTTAAGCTTTGCTAACTCCTTGTCGTAGCTCTCAAGCGGAGAGTGTGAAGTTTTTTCTGTAAATAGCTTTCTATGATATTAAATTTAAGGTATGGAGGCCGAAAGATTGGCTTTCATACCTTGT
>JAEZFR010000554.1 GCA_023417285.1 Bacillota bacterium | reverse complement strand
GAGTAAAAACCGAAATACCATCTAAAGGAGCCCTTAATATATATGTATCAGCTGCTGGAACTATAGAAGCAAAGGAAGTTGTAAAGAAATATTCCAAATCAAGCAGAGAAGTTCTTAAGGTATATGCGAAAGTTGGAAGCGAGGTTAAAAAGGGTGACCCGATAATGGAACTTGACAAGGAAGATTTACAATCTGCACTTGAACAGGAGCTTATTCAACTGCAAAAATTAAAGCTTGCTTATAAGAAGTTTATGGGATCAATAACAGGTCAGAAAAAAACAGAAGACATGGAGATAGATATCAAGAATTATGAACTCGATATTAAGCTGCAGCAGATAAAGGTAAACAATATAAAAAAGGAATTAGCTGAGGATATTGTTATAGTAGCTCCATGCAATGGTATCATCAAGGACATAGGCTTTGAAAGAGGTACATTCACTAATTCTGGAACTGCATTGTTTTCAATAGTTGATGTATCAAAGGGCCTTCAATTCAGAGCTTCTGTTAATAATGAAAGTTTAATGAGGCTTAAACAAAATGATTTGGCAAAAATAACGCTTAATAGTTCTAATAGAACGTATGAGGGCAGAATTGTTGAGATGAAAGAAAATTCTCAAGTCAGTTTAGCCAAGGACATAATCATTTCCCTTCCTCAGGAAGATATTACTGTGAACGAAATAGGGGCAGTTGGCGAAGTAAGGGTAGACATTACCTCAGACAACTATGAATATCTAGTACCTAATTCTGCTATTGGAGACGATGGCAAGAAGTTTGTATATATTCTAAAAGAAAAAAAGGGAACATTAGGGAACGAGTACTATGCAAGGAAGTCATATGTCAATGTTAAAGATCAAGATAACACTAATAGCGGTATATTAAGCGGTATTGAGCAAAATGAGCAAATAATAGTTTCCAGTAACAGAAGTAACCTGTCAGATGGCTGTCGTGTAATGCTTGAAAGGTAGGGGATACTATTGAAAAATCAAAAAGTTACAAGTATTATCATCTTTTTTGGAATATTTCTTATCATATCAGGAGTTGTTATAGGTAAAGCTGCTAATTCGAAGTTGATTGAAGCAAATGGATATTTTGGTATGGAAAAGCTTACTATAACACAAAAAAATAATTCTGGTCAAAACAATGTAATGCATTTTGAAGATATTGAAAGATTAAAAAATGTTTTAGACAATCCAAACTTAACATACTCTTCAAGCTTAAAGACCAATATTCAAGAGAACAAACACACTTCAAGTGTTGAAATCATAGGAACCAACTCATTATATCCAAAATTCAACAATGTTAATTTTTGCTCTGGCAGCTTTTTCACAGAAAATGCTCAAATAGAAAACCACAGAGTGGCTGTAATTGATGAAAAACTTGCACTGGAGTTATTTAATACATCACAGGTACTAGGAAAGGAAATCAGATTATTTGGTAATAACTTTAGCATAATTGGTGTGATAGCAGCAGATGAATCACTAATGCATACCTTGATTGATGATGGAATTCCTTCAATATATATACCTTGTTCTACTTATATGGAGTTAAATGAAGATGCTGAAATTACAAATGTGGAATTGAAAACTGCTGATAATAGTACCTTTGGAGACAATGCTAAATTATTTGAAGAGGGATTGCAAGCTATAGGCAAAAATCCTGAGAATTATATCATTACTGATTTTAATATTGAAGAAGCGTTAATAAAGGAAAAGCCAGATTTACTGGTGTTTTTAGCTGGAGTTATTTCTATATTGATACTGCTTTTTTACCTTAAAGAAGAGATTGTAGCTTTAATTAGGGTAATTATTTTAGATACAAAAACTGATTATGTTCTCGATGCTTTATCGTCAAATGGCTTAAAAATACTTATGTTATTAGTAAAAACAGGGGTCATATCGTTTCTAGCAATTGTTCTATGGAGGCTGAGTAAATTCAATTTATACATACCACCCCAATACATACCTGATGATTTAACTGATATAGGATATTTTGTTGATCAGATTAAAAATAGTATTTTTGAGAGTAATTCTAATTTGGGTTATATAGCTTCTAAATCTGAACAAATACTGATTGCATCGCAAAATATAGTAAACATATCTTTCACAGTAAGTCTTTTGCCCGGTTTTGCTATATTTTATATAGGAATATATCTGGCCAAGGTGCAAAAAATGGATTTAATTCAACTGTTCTTGATAGGGGGGATTTCATTTTTAATAGCAACTTCCATATTAATAGGTCTGTTGGTTTACTTAGGAATGGCCTTTTACTTTAATATCGCTTTTCTGGCTATTCTATGGGTGTTTATATGTTTAAATTTTATCAGAATTACTAGGTCTGATGATGGGGATAAGCCTGGTTTATAAAAATTATTAAATTTAATTAAAAGGGAGTAGAAAACAATGTCAAAAAGAATAATTAGTTTGGTAATGGTATTGATGATTCTTGTAGGGGTGTGTGCTTGCAGCAGTGAAGAGAATTCAAAAGATACAAAGAATAATAAGGATAAAAAAATACTATACATATCACTTCTATATAATGAAGGACTTATAGAAAGTGCTATCAATAAATTCCAAGCAGCGCATCCAAATATTAAAGTTGAAGTTAAGGATTATGAGGGGGCATTTTCAGCGGAGAAACTAAAATCAAGTACGGCTGAAGACGAATATAACAGAAGCAAGCAGGCGCAGGAAAACTATAGAAAGTCAGTCAGTACGGAATTAATGGCAGGAAAGGGTCCTGATATCATAGATACAACTATCAGTATCTTACCTTACAGAGAATTGGCTGAAAAAAATGTACTTGCTAATATGAGTGAATTAATTAAAAACGATAAAAACTTTAATATTGGCAATTATCAGCAGGATTTGTTGAATGCCTGTAAATATAAGGATAATCTATATATAATGCCAATAAGCTTCTCAATTATCAATACTCTTGGTATGAACAAAAACATTATCAATAAGGAGGGTCTCAAATTTGATAGTAGAAAATGGACCTGGGAGGATTTTTTTGATATAGCCAAAAAAATTAAAAAGGATACAAATGGGGATGGTAAGGCGGATCAATATGCTCTCCCCAAAATGACTGCTCGTGAACTACTTAACTATATTTATGTTAATGATAATTTTATAGACTATGACAATAAAACAGCTAAATTTAATTCTAAAGAGTTTATAGAGCTTTTAAATTTTGTAAAGAGTTTTCCTACAGATTTAGTATGTAGTCCTGTAATGGATCGTACAGAATTACATAAAAAGGCAGATCCTGGGACGATAGGCTTCATGCCAGCAGAATTACAAGACTATTCTGGCTTGATCTATAACCAGGCTGTATTTAATGAAGAAGTAGAGTATCTCGATATGCCTTTATATAATGGGAAAAGAAATGCTAAGAGTTTTGAGTTATATAGGTCATTCGCAATTAATGAAAAGTCAAAGTTAAAAGAGGAGGCTTGGGAATTTATTAAGGTACTTCTTAGTGATGAATTACAGAGCAGTCCTGATAATCATGGTTTCGCAGTTAATCTATTTGCACTTCAGGAACAAGCTAATTTAGGTTTAACCAGTAGTAATAATTATTATCAAGGAAGAAACGTAAAGCCATTAACACTAGAGGATATTGATATGGTAAATAAAATGATGGGTGAAGTTAAGGCAGTAAATTATAGTGAATCAAATGCTGACAAAATTGTATTTGATGGAGCAGACGAATTCTTCTCTGGTAAGAAGACTGCCGAAGAAGCTGCAAATCAAATACAAAACAAAATCAATATATATTTAGGTGAGTAGAGTTTTTACCCATTTTTGTGCTGCGGTTAACAGTAATTAGCAATGAAATATGAGAGTTTTAGTACCCGAACTGTTTAAAAAATAAGTCATATTTTAAAATGGTATTTATAAATAATTTTATTGTATGGAGTAAGTTTGAGGAGAGTGTGAAGTTTTTTCTGTAAATAGCTTTCTATGATATTAAATTTAAGGTATGGAGGCCGAAAGATTGGCTTTCATACCTTGT